>JAEWJQ010000239.1 GCA_023386515.1 Pseudomonadota bacterium
CGGGAAGACGGTTTCGATCCCGCCCGCCAGCGCGCCGGCCACTCCCCCGACGAAGCTCAGAAGCAGCAGGATGCTGGGTAGCGCCATACGCCGCCGCGCCGTGAAGTAGAGGGCGAGCGGCCACGACGCCGCGGCGATGAAGGCGCCGCCCAAGGCATGGGTGATCTGGAAACCGATCTGCCCGAGCGCGGTCAGCAGCAGCACGAGCGCGATCGACACGAAGATGTCGTTGAACCCGGTGAGCAGCCGAAAATGCTCCTCGTCCACCGCCGGCGCCGCCTGGGCCGTGGCGACGTAGCGGCGCAGCGCCGTGGCAGCATCGGACGAGATCGCCCCTGCCGCCACCGCACCGTCGATGTCGCTTTCGCTGTACATGACGTTCTCCCTGTTAACGAACAGGCAGGATCGCGCATGTGTGTTACAGAGTCAATACACTGTAAGTCGAGGCTCTTGCCGGAAAGGTGATACGCTAATCAGATTACGGTGTTCGGTCAGGAATAACTGGGTCGATTCGGCAGGTCCGCCCGCCGACGATGCGGTTCAGCCGCCTTGCAGCCGCTGTCCGATCGTCATCGCCTGTTCCGCGCCGGATTGGGGCGTGATCTCGCCGGCGCGATCGCTGATCGCAGGCCACTGCGCCGCCACGCCTTCCGGCGACAGCGCATCGCCGGCGAGTGCCGATCCCCGGGTCAAGGTGACATAGGACGTCTGGAACACACCGGCTCCGGCGCCCAAAATTACGCCCTGCGGCGCATCGTCGCTGACCAGATAGAGCGCACCCGGCGCCACCGTCTCCGGAGCGAAGGCGTCGAAAGCTGCCTGCGGGAACAGCCCCTCGGTCATGCGCGTGCCAGCGGTCGGCGCGATGGTGTTGACGCGGATGTCGTGCTTCGCGCCTTCCAGCGACAGCGTCTTGGCGAGACCGACGACACCCATCTTTGCGGCGGCATAATTCGCCTGCCCGAAATTGCCGAACAGGCCGCTCGACGAAGCGGTCATCACGACTCGGCCGTAATTCTGATCCCGGAACGTCTCCCAGCATGCCTTGGTGGCGAAGGCCGAGCCCAGCAGGTGGACGCGGACGACGAATTCGAAATCCGCAGGGTCCATTTTGGCGAAGCTCTTGTCCCGCAGCACGCCGGCATTGTTGATCAGGATATGAACGCCGCCCCAGCGTTCCTTGGCGCGCGCGACCATGGCTGTCATCTGTTCATAATCGGCGACATTGCCGCCGTCCGCCAGTGCTTCACCACCGGCGGCACGGATCGTCTCGACCACCATCGACGCTGCGTCGGAATGGCCCGTACCGTCACGCGCGCCTCCCAAGTCGTTGACCACGACCTTGGCACCGCGTTCCGCAAGGGCCAGCGCATAGGCGCGGCCCAAGCCGCCGCTGGCGCCGGTAACGATCGCGACACGCCCGTCGAAGCGAAGGGGAGCAGGGGACATAAGAAAGGCGCCTCGCCCGTAAAGGATGAAGCGCCTTCCATACCGGACCTTCGAACGGGCGCAATGCCCGTCCGGTGGGTCAGTCGCGATCAGCGACGCGCGCGGCGCTTCGCCTTGGTCATCTTCCGACCTTCGACCTGACGGCAGCCATCATACTGGCCGGCCTTGCAGACCGGGTATTCGGCCTTGGGCGCGGGCGCAGGATAGGCCTGATCCGGGGTCGGTGCCGGACGGAAGGTCACCGGCGCGCCCGGCGTCGCCGGGCCGGACAGCGCCGAACCGCTCGGCTGGTATCCGCCGGCTGGGGTGCCCGAGCCCGTGGTCATCGGCGCAGGGGTGCCGGCCTGCTGGGTCGGCGCCATCGCGTCCGTGGCGGGCGGCGTTGCCGTCTGATCAGCCGGCGCGGGCGTGGCGGTCTGGTCTGCGGCCGTCGACGGGACAGTGCTTTGCGCACCGGACGTCATCGGCGAACTGGTTCCGCTCGAGCTCTGCTGCTGAGCCATGACGGGGGTGGCGATTAGGGCCGTGGCGGCCAAAAGAATGAGCTTCATTGCGAATCTCCCAAATCTGTTGCGCAGGTTTGCGTAAGCGCCCCCGCCTAACGTCCGATCCGGAACTTGGGTCCTTCGTTTCGCTCGCGGTCCCGTTTGCCCGCCCATCCTCTTCCGCGCTCAGGCGCCCGAGTCCAACGAATAGCCGGCGGAACGGACGGTACGGATCAGGTCGGGTCGATTGCCGATGTTGATCGCCTTCCGCAGCCGCCGGATGTGCACGTCGACCGTACGGCTTTCGATGTCGCTGTCATGGCCCCAGACCGCGTCGAGCAGGCGTTCGCGACTGAACACCCAGCCGGGATGTTCGAGGAAGTGCTTGAGGAGCCGGAATTCGGTCGGCCCGAGCGGCACGACTTCGCCGCCGCGCCGAACCTTGTGGCCGACCGTGTCCATCTCGATGTCGTCATAGGTCAGCTGCTCGCCTGCCAGTGCCGGGCGCACCCGGCGCAACACCGCACTGACCCGCGCCACCAGCTCGCGCGGCGAGAAGGGCTTGGTGACATAATCGTCGGCACCTGTCTCCAGACCGCGAATGCGATCCTCTTCTTCTCCGCGTGCGGTCAGCATGATGATCGGCACGTTCGCCGATTCTGGCATGCGACGCAGCCGGCGGCAGACCTCGATCCCGGACAAACCCTCGACCATCCAGTCGAGCAACACGATGTCCGGTGCCTTTTCCTTGGCGAGCAGCAGCGCCTCCTCGCCATCGGGGGTGTGCGCGACCTCGAAGTCTTCACGGCGGAAATGATAGGTCAGCAGCTCGGCGAGGGCGGCATCGTCCTCGACCAGCAGCATACGTGCGCGTGCCATCAGCGTTGCTCCTCGGTGATGCGAGTGCCGCCACGAATGTGGTCGGCCATTTGGGTGCCGGTCGCGGCGAAATAGACCATTTCGGCGACGTTGGTCGCATGGTCGCCGATCCGCTCCAGGTTCTTGGCGACGAACAGCAAATGCGCGACCTGGCTGATCGTCCGCGGATTCTCGACCATGTAGGTGACGAGCGTGCGGAAGATGCTGTCGTAGAAATCGTCGAGCGCGCGATCGCTCTCGACCACCTCGATCGCGGCGTCCGGGTCGCGCGCGGCGAAGGCGTCCAGGGCGCGGCGAACCATGCCGCTTGCCATGGCTGCCATCGAGGGCAGGATGGAGATCGGCTCGATGCGATGCTCGCCGTCGATCATCGGCACGCGCCGGGCGATGTTCTTGGCATAATCGCCGATCCGTTCGACCACCGAGGCGATCTTCAGTGCCGCGACGACCTCGCGCAGATCGACCGCCATCGGCGCGCGGAGCGCGATGATGCGCACCGCCAGCCGTTCCACCTCGCGCTCGATCGCGTCGATCGCCTTGTCGTCGGCATCGACGCGCCGCGCCAGTTCGGGATCGGGCCGTTGCAGGGCCTTGATCGCCTGCACGATCGCATCCTCGGCAAGCCCGCCCATCTGCGAGATCATGCCGCGCAACTGGCCAATGTCGGCGTCGAATGCCTTGACCGTATGGTCTACCATTTATCCGTACCTGCCGGTGATATAGTCGCGGGTCCGTTCCTCCCGCGGATTGGTGAAGATGTCGCTGGTCGGTGCGAACTCGACCAGCTGGCCGAGGTGGAAGAAGGCCGTCTGCTGCGACACGCGCGCCGCCTGCTGCATGTTATGGGTGACGATGACGATCGCGTAGCGGCCCTTCAGCTCGTGGATCAGTTCCTCGATCTTGGCGGTGGCGATCGGATCGAGCGCGCTGCACGGCTCGTCCATCAGGATCACCTCCGGATCGACCGCGATGGCGCGGGCGATGCACAGCCGCTGCTGCTGTCCGCCCGACAGCGCCGTGCCGCTGTCGTCCAGCCGGTCCTTGACCTCGTCCCACAGACCGGCGCGGCGCAGCGAGCGCTCCACCATCTCGTCCAGATCGGCACGTGCGGCGGCGAGCCCATGAATACGCGGGCCGTAGGCGACATTCTCGTAGATAGATTTGGGGAAGGGGTTGGGCTTCTGGAACACCATGCCGACGCGGCGGCGCAGGTCGGCCACGTCCTCGC
>JAEWJQ010000263.1 GCA_023386515.1 Pseudomonadota bacterium
GTCTCGGCGCATCCGCTGGTGCGCGCGGCGCTGCTGCAGCGGCAGAAACGCTTTGCGCACCAGGACGGCGGCGCGGTGCTCGACGGTCGCGACATCGGCACGGTGATCGCCCCGGACGCGACCGCCAAGCTGTTCGTCAAGGCGACGCCGCAGGTGCGCGCGCAGCGCCGCCATGCGGAACTGAGGAGCCACGGTTCGAGCGTCAGCTTCGACAAGGTGCTCGCCGACATCCGCGCCCGCGACGCACGCGACAGCGGCCGGTCGGCGGCGCCATTGATCCAGGCGGCGGATGCGGTGACGCTGGACACCAGCTTCCTGTCGATCGAGGCCAGCGTGCAGAAGGCGATCGCGATCGTCGAGGACGCGCGCAGGGTCAGTCGTTGATCCAGTCGTTGCGGGCGTGGGGAATGCGGAGGATCGTGACGCTGTCGTCCGCTTCAACCTGATAGACGATGAGATGTGCGCCTATGGGCCACGCGCGTACCGGCGGATGAAGTTTACGCCGCAGTCGCGCGGCTCGCGGGTTGTCAGCGCTCAAGTCGAAACCTTGGTCAAGTCGATCGGCATAGGCTTCTGCCCGCGCACGGCCAAATTGCTCGACCCCATAGCGGTAGATTGCGTAATAATCCTCGTCGGCTTCCGGCGTGATCCTATAGGACATCGACGCCGGCCCGCCTGCGCGCCTCTGCACGCCGCTCATCCGGCGTGAGCGTGGAAAGGCCGCTCGCCCGCGCCTCGTCGACCATTACCTGCATCGCGGCGATCTTTTCCCCGCGTATCTGTTCACGGCGGATCAGGTCGCGGACGACGTCGCTGGAATTGGCGTAGCGGCCGGTTTCAACCTGCGCCTCGACCCATTCCTTCATGGCGTCGGGCAGCGAGATGTTCATGGTAGCCATGCCGACATGGTTGGCAGTATGGCAAGGATTGTCAACTTGCGTTTCGCCTGCCACTTGTGTACCGCTGCGCGGTCCGCCGGACCTATGGTTTGCGGAAGGTGTCGGCGCGTGTGGCCCAGCCCCCGCGCCTTTTCGCATATCGGCGATTATCCACCTCCCGCGGCCCATGCGTACGGCCGGATGCCGCGACCGGCATGGGGTCGCCGCGGCGTTTTCAGCCAAGACCAGCGGAGCCAACCGCTTGGCCGGAAACACATAACGACAGGACACTCTAACCTTATGGCTACCCAAGCCCTTCCGAGCCGCGACGATTTCGCGGCGATGCTCGATGACATGTTCGGCGGCGCCGACAGCTTCGAGGGCCGCGTGGTGCACGGCACCGTCACCGCGATCGAAAACGACATGGCCGTCATCGACGTCGGTCTGAAGTCCGAAGGCCGCGTGCCGCTGCGCGAATTCGCCGCGCCGGGCCAGAAGGCCGACCTCAAGGTCGGTGACGAAGTCGAAGTCTATGTCGACCGCGTCGAGAACATGCATGGCGAAGCGATGCTCAGCCGCGACCGCGCCCGCCGCGAGGCCGCCTGGGACAAGCTGGAGCTGGAATTCAGCCAGGGCAACCGCGTCGAAGGCGTGATCTTCGGCCGCGTCAAGGGCGGCTTCACCGTCGACCTGTCGGGCGCCGTCGCCTTCCTGCCGGGGTCGCAGGTCGATATCCGTCCGGTGCGCGACGTCACGCCGCTGATGGACATCCCGCAGCCGTTCCAGATCCTCAAGATGGACCGCAAGCGCGGCAACATCGTCGTGTCGCGGCGCGCGGTGCTGGAAGAGACCCGCGCCGAGCAGCGTTCGGGCCTCATCCAGTCGCTGCACGAGGGCCAGATCATCGACGGCGTCGTCAAGAACATCACCGATTACGGTGCGTTCGTCGACCTGGGCGGCATCGACGGCCTGCTGCACGTCACCGACCTCAGCTACAAGCGCGTCAACCACCCGTCGGAGATGATCAACATCGGCGACACGGTGAAGGTGCAGATCATCCGCATCAACAAGGACACGCAGCGCATCAGCCTCGGCATGAAGCAGCTCGAGTCGGACCCGTGGGATGGCGCATCGGCCAAGTATCCGGTCGGCGCCAAGCTGTCGGGCCGCGTCACCAACATCACCGAATATGGTGCGTTCGTCGAGCTGGAAGCGGGCATCGAGGGCCTGGTCCACGTGTCGGAGATGTCCTGGACCAAGAAGAACGTCCATCCGGGCAAGATCGTCTCGCCCAGCCAGGAAGTCGATGTCGTCGTGCTCGAGGTCGACGAGGACAAGCGTCGCATCAGCCTCGGCCTGAAGCAGGCGCAGAACAATCCGTGGGAGGCGTTCGCCGCCGCCCATCCGATCGGCTCGACCGTCGAGGGCGAGGTCAAGAACGCGACCGAATTCGGTCTGTTCATCGGCCTGGACAACGACGTCGACGGCATGGTCCACATGTCGGACATCGCCTGGGGCGTGTCGGGTGAGGACGCGCTGGCGCTGCACCGCAAGGGCGAGACCGTCCAGGCGGTCGTGCTCGACATCGATCCGGAGAAGGAGCGCATCAGCCTCGGCATGAAGCAGCTCGAGCGCGGCGGCCCCGTCGCGGCGGGCGCGGGCGATCGCCTGGGCAAGAACCAGGTCGTCACCGTCACCGTTCTCGAAGTCCGCGACGCGGGCCTCGAGGTGCAGGCGGGCGACGATGGCGCGACCGGCTTCATCAAGCGCACCGACCTCGGCCGCGACCGCGACGAGCAGCGTCCGGAGCGTTTCCAGGTCGGCCAGAAGTTCGACGCGATGGTCACCGGCTTCGACCGGTCGAAGAAGCCGACCTTCTCGGTCAAGGCTATGCAGATCGCCGAAGAGAAGCAGGCGGTCGCCCAGTACGGTTCGTCCGACTCGGGCGCGACGCTCGGCAACATCCTCGGCGAGGCGCTGAAGGCGCGCAACGAGGCCGAAAAGAAGTAAGCCATGACGGGGCCGGGACGCGAAAGTGTCCCGGCCCTACTCATTTTGACGGCAGCCCACCGTTTCGGACCTATGCTTGGCGCCCATTGATGCGTATCAAGCGGCCCTTGCCAAGTCCCGGGGGGGAGCAGAGCCATGATCCGATCCGAATTGATCCAGAAACTGTCCGAAGAGAATCCGACGCTGTCGGCACAGGACATCGAGGCGATCGTCACCGCCTTTTTCGAAGAAATCATCCGCCGCCTCGCTGCGAATGGCCGTGTCGAGTTGCGCGGTTTCGGCGCCTTCTCGACCCGCGCCCGCGACGCCCGTCAGGGCCGCAATCCGCGCACCGGCGAGCTGGTCGAGGTCGATGCCAAGCGCGTCCCCTATTTCAAGCCCGGCAAGGAAATGCGCGCACGCCTCAACGTCTGAGCGACGACGACGCGTTTTCCTGCCAGCGGCGGGTTGACGCCCGCCGCTGGCTGCGCTTCGGATCGCCGGGTGCGCGGACGTGGCGAAACCGGTAGACGCTGCCGACTTAAAATCGGCTTCCTATGGAGTGCGGGTTCGAGTCCCGCCGTCCGCACCATGGCCGCGCTGCTCGCGCTGGCGGCTTGCAACCAGCGGCCGGCTTCGGGGGCGGTGATCGTCAGCGCGATCGGCCCCGCCCCGCGCGCCGCCGCCCCCGCGCGGGTCTCGCTCGATACGCCGACACGCCTGCGGCTCGACGCGACCGCTCAGGGGCTGGTGCGATTCGACGCGACGGGCCAGATCGAGCCCGGCCTTGCGGAACGGTGGATCGTCATCGACGACGGCACCAGCTACATCTTCCGTCTCCGCCCGGCGCAATGGGCCGACGGCAGCACGGTCACCGCCGAACAGGTCGTTGCTCTGCTCCGTCGTCAATTGCGCCCCGGAGCGCGCAACCCCCTCGCCCCCTTCCTGACCGCGGTCGACGAGATCGTCGTCATGACGCCGCAGGTGATCGAGGTGCGGCTGCGCCGGCCACGGCCCGACCTGCTCAAGGTGTTCGCCCAGCCCGAGCTCGCATTGTGGCGTGCCCGCGCCGGCGGCACGGGGCCGCTGCGCATTGCCCGCGGCTCTATTAGCCCGTTGCTCCGCCCTGCCCTCGATCCCGGCCGGGCCGATCCCGACGATCAGCGCACCCCCGGTCCCGAAGAGAACGTCCGGCTGATCGGCGAACGGGCGGCACGCGCGATCGTCCGCTTCGCCGCGCATGATTCGGACCTGGTCACCGGCGGCACCTTCACCGACTGGCCTCTGGTCGGGATCGGCGGCATCGCACCGGCCAATATCCGCATCGATCCGGCTGCCGGCCTGTTCGGACTGTCGATCGAGCGCCGCACCGGCTTTCTGGCGGATGCGGCCAATCGTTCCGCGCTGAGCGGCGCGATCGATCGGGGTGCGGTGACGGCCGCGGTGATGGGCGGTTGGGACGCGGCCGACCGGCTCTTGCCGGAACAGCTCGATTCGGCTGCGCCGCCGGCCCTTCCGAGTTGGTCGCTGCTCACCCTCGACCAGCGGCGCGAGGC
>JAEWJQ010000328.1 GCA_023386515.1 Pseudomonadota bacterium
GGCCAAGTCGCCCGCCTGGTTCGACGTGAACAACACGCCATCGGCCAGGCCCGCGCGCTGATAGGTCGCCTCCAGCCCGCGCAGATACGCCTGGTCGCTGCCAAAGGCGCCATATTCGTTCTCGAGCTGGACCGCGATGATCGGCCCGCCGTTCCTGAGCAGCAGCGGCTGCACCTCCTGCCCCAGCCGCTTGATCCAGCGATCCACGGCGGCGGTGTATTGCGGATCGGTCGAGCGCAATACGAGCTTGCGGTCCTTCAACAGCCAGGCCGGATAGCCGCCCAGCTCCCACTCCGCGCAGACATAGGGGCCGGGGCGCAAGATGACGTCCAGCCCCTCCTCCTGCGCGGCGCGGATGAAGCCGACGATGTCGTTCTGGCCGCTGAAATCGTACACGCCCGGCTTCGGCTCGTGCGCATTCCAGAAGGCATAGGTGGTGATGGTGTTGATCCCCATCGCCTTCGCCTTGCGTAACCGGTCGTGCCAATATTCGCGCGGGATGCGGACATAGTGCATCTCGCCCGAGATGATCTGGTACGGCTTGCCGTCCTTCAGGAACTTGCCGCCGCCGGTGGTGAAGGTATGCGCGGGCGGCGACGCGCTCGCCGCCAGTGGGGACAAGGCTGTTGCGGCAAGTCCGATACCGACGACCGATCGAATGGTTTGCCGCACGAGCTTCTCTCCCTCACGAGCTGACGGCCCTTCGCCGCCAGCCCCTAATGTCCAGCAGGCTAGCCGAGCGGATAATGTCCGACAAGACGCCTTTGCCGACGGTTCTGTTCGTTAGGTACGGCGGAGCAAAGGAACGTCGGCCCAGGTCCGCTGCCGTCGCACGGGCACCCGCTTGCCCCCGCCGCCGGTTTCCGCTATGCGCCCGCGCTTCCAAGCACCAGCTCTGGAATCCAAGCGGGAGGGCGTCGGGGGTAACCCCTGCCCGTCACGACCGCTCGACTTGAAATGGGCCGGTTCGCCGGCCCGGAATAGAGAGTGACATGGCAAAGAAGATTACCGGCTACATCAAGCTGCAGGTGCCCGCGGGCTCCGCCAACCCGTCGCCGCCGATCGGCCCGGCGCTGGGTCAGCGCGGCGTCAACATCATGGAATTCTGCAAGGCGTTCAACGCGCAGACCGGCGAAGTCGAGAAGGGCACGCCGCTGCCCACCGTCATCACCGTCTATGCCGACCGTTCGTTCTCGTTCGAGACGAAGACCGCGCCGGCGACCTACCTCATCAAGAAGGCCGCCAACCTGAAGTCGGGCTCGAAGGAGCCGGGCAAGGTGTCGGCGGGCAAGATCGCGCGTTCGAAGCTGAGCGAGATCGCGCAGATCAAGATGAAGGACCTGAACGCTAACGACATCGAGGCTGCGACCAAGATCATCGAAGGCTCCGCCCGCGCGATGGGCCTCGACGTGGTGGAGGGCTGAGATCATGGCAAAGCTGACCAAGAAGCAGAAGGCCATCACGATCGACCGTGAGAAGCTGCACGGCGTCGACGAAGCGATCGCGCTGGCGCGTTCGGGCGCGTCGTCGAAGTTCGACGAGACGATCGAGGTCGCGCTGAACCTCGGCGTCGATCCGCGTCACGCCGATCAGATGGTTCGCGGCGTTGTCACTCTGCCGGCCGGCACCGGCAAGACGGTCCGCGTCGGCGTCTTCGCCCGCGGCGCCAAGGCCGACGAAGCGCGCGCTGCCGGCGCCGACGTCGTCGGTGCGGAAGACCTGATGGAAACCGTCCAGGGCGGCACCATCGAGTTCGATCGCTGCATCGCGACCCCGGACATGATGGGCGTCGTCGGCCGCCTCGGCAAGGTGCTTGGTCCGAAGGGCCTGATGCCGAACCCGAAGCTCGGCACCGTGACGATGAACGTCGCCGAAGCGGTGAAGGCCGCCAAGGGCGGTCAGGTCGAATATCGCGTCGAGAAGGCCGGCATCATCCATTCGGGCATCGGCAAGGCGTCGTTCGCCGCCGAGGACCTGCGCCGCAATTTCGACGCGCTGGTCGATGCGGTCGTCAAGGCGAAGCCGTCGGGCGCCAAGGGCAAGTATGTCCGCAAGGTCGCGATCAGCTCGACCATGGGCCCGGGCATCAAGGTCGACACCACCGAGGTCGCGGGCGCCTGACGCCCTCGCCTTTTTAGGTGATGCAACAAGGGCCGGGAGCGATCCCGGCCCTTTTTGTTTGCGCGTTCTTGTCGCTGTCCTACACGCACGCGGCTGATCTAAACTGCGCGAACGCTCTTTCTCATCGTCAGCTTGCATGCGCCGGGCGAGGGATCCGACAGGCACGTTCAGGCGTCAATTCTGTCAAGACTCGCTTGATGGCGAGCGGTCATGCCGCCGAGTTGCTCTCCGGGAAATCCGCCGCGATCGCCTGCTCCCGCCGCCCCTCGATCTCGGCCAGCCGCTTGCGCAGGCGATCAGTGACGGCATCGATGCCGAACCGGCCGAGCACCAGGTGCCGCGGCGGCTGCGCCTCCTGCGTTGCCGCGATGATCGCCTCGCCTGCGCGGACGGGATCGCCGGCCTGCGTGCCGCTATAGCCCTTGGTCGCGTCCATGCGCTTGCCGGCCGTATCGGCATAGTCGGCGATGCGGTTGGGCGTCTGCTGCAGCGAGCGCCCGGCCCAATCGGTGCGGAACGGCCCCGGCTCCACGCAGGTCACCGCAATACCGAGCGGGCCGACCTCCGCAGCGAGACTGTCCGACCAGCCCTCGACCGCATGCTTGCTCGCCGCATAATAGCCGGAGCCTGGAAAGCCGACGAGGCCGGCGACCGAGGTGAAGTTGACGATATGACCGCTGCGCCGTCGGCGCATGCCGGGCAGGACCGCGCGCGTCAGCGCGAACAGGCCGAAGACGTTGGTGTCGAACTGAGCGCGGATCGCATCCTCCTCGCCCTCCTCGACGCTCGCCTGATAGCCGTAGCCGGCATTGTTGACGAGCACGTCGATCCGGCCGAAGCGCTCCTCCGCCTGGCGCACGCCATCGGCGATCTGCGCCGCGTCGGTGACGTCCAGGGACAAGGCCAGCGCGCGCTCCGGCGCATCCGCGACCAGATCCTCGACCCGCGCGGCGTCTCGGGCGGTCACGACCGCCGACCAGCCGGGATCGAGCACCAGTCTGGCGAGATCGCGTCCGAAGCCGGTCGAACAGCCCGTGATGAACCAGACGGGCGAAGCGGGAAGCGGCATGGCGGAAGCCTTCGACAGGAGAGAACGGCGCCAATGCCGCCGCCCCTGCCCCGGTTCCACCGACGTGCGTCAACTGGCGGCGAGATGCTCGCTGATCGTCGCGAACGGGCTCGACAGGACATGGCCGACCCGCTCGGCGACCAGAGCGGCACCGAGACAGGCCGCCGCGCCGAGGATGGCGAACTGGAACACCGAGGAAAAACGGCGGCTGCGCGCCTCACGCTCGGCGATCGACGCGGCGGTGATACGGCGTGGCGCGGAGCGACGCTCATCGTCCCGCGTCGGCTCGGTACCCGGCTTAAACGCCGGCGGCTTGGCATCGACAATCGCGTCCACGTCCAGCCGGTCCTGCGTGCGCACGCCGAAATATTGATCCTTTTCCCACACCACGCGGCCGACGATGACATGGTGGACGCGACGCAGCTCGATCACCGTCCCCGTCTTGCAAGGCACCTTCGAGGTCGCGAGCAGGCCGCGCGACGACATATTGTGGATGATCACATCGTGCCAGTCGGTACCCGAACGCATGCGCGCACGCACCAACACCTTCCTGCGTGGTTCGCGCTGCTTGATCATCCCGGCCCGCACTCCCTTAGGTCCGCCATGGACATTACAGGCGGAGCGTTAATTTTTGGCTTAGGACAGCGCCAAATACCTATAACGCGGAGCAATCTGTCGACTGGCCGTCTGCGCTCGGACTGCGAGCCTAGCGAAAGCCGCGCGATTGACTTCCCGACCAGTTCCGCTAAAGGCACGCCGGTGTCGGCGGTTCGTCCGTCGGCCGCCGTCCGAGACAGCAGGTGCAACGGGTTCGCCGTGGCTTAATCCCCTGCCGAGACGGGGACAGGATTATCGCCGCCGCCGTCTGCGCTTTTCGCGCGTCGTGCGTCCGGCCTGCCACCCTTATCCGGGTGCCTTCCCCATCGCTGGACAACCCGGTGCGGCGCATGCCGTGCCGGACTGTAACCGGGCCTGCCGCTTCCATGCGGCGGGTTCAGAACGTGGAGAATGGCATGGATCGTGCTCAAAAGGCCGCGGCCGTTGCCGAGCTGAACCGCACCTTTTCGGAGGTCGGCGTCGTGGTGGTTAACCGTAATAACGGGATGACCGTCGCGCAGTCGACGACCCTCCGGAACCGGATGCGCGACGCCGGTGCGACCTACAAGGTCTCGAAGAACAAGCTTGCCAAGATCGCGCTCGACGGCACCGACTATGGCTCGATCGGCGACATGCTGACCGGCCCGGTCGGTCTCGCCACCTCCGTCGACCCCGTTGCCGCCGCGAAGATCGCGGTGGAATTCGCGAAGACGAACGACAAGTTCGAAATCGTGGGCGGTGCGATGGGCGCGACCCCTCTCGACGTCGCTGGCGTGCAAGCGCTCGCCACCCTGCCGTCGCTCGACGAGCTGCGGGCGAAGATCGTGGGCCTCATCGTTGCTCCGGCAACGAAGCTCGCGACCATCACCCAGGCTCCCGCGGCGCAGATCGCGCGCGTGCTGTCGGCTTATGCCGAGAAGGAAAACGCCTGATCCTTCAGGCGCTTGGAACGTGATTGTTTGACTTAACCGGAGCTTTTGCTCCGCTCTGACACGTAAAAGGAAGTGAACATGGCAGACCTGAACGCGCTGGTTGACCAGCTGAGCGAGCTGACCGTCCTCGAGGCCGCCGAGCTCTCGAAGCTGCTCGAAGAGAAGTGGGGCGTCTCGGCCGCTGCGGCGGTTGCGGCTCCGGCCGCCGGTGGCGCCGGTGCGGCTGCTCCGGCCGCCGAAGAGAAGACCGAGTTCGACGTGATCCTCACCGGCGACGGTGGCAAGAAGATCAACGTCATCAAGGAAGTCCGCGCGATCACCGGCCTGGGCCT
>JAEWJQ010000339.1 GCA_023386515.1 Pseudomonadota bacterium
CTTCCTTGACCGCATAATGTTTGATGTGGCGATCGATCGTCGGCAGGTCCTTGAGCTTCTCGCCCGCCATGACGCGGCTGGCGATCTTGGCGATCGGGGTGCCGATCGCCTTGGCGACGAAGGGCACGGTGCGCGACGCGCGCGGATTGCCCTCGATCAGATAGACGACGCCATCCTTGACCGCGAACTGGATGTTCATCAGCCCCTTGACGCTCAACGCCCGCGCCAGCGCCTCGGTCTGCCGCTCGATCTCGGCGATCACCTCGTGCGGCAGGCTGTACGGCGGGATCGAACAGGCGCTGTCGCCCGAATGGACCCCGGCCTCCTCGATATGCTGCAGCACGCCCGCCACGACGACGTCGTCGCCGTCGCAGATCGCATCGACGTCGACCTCGATCGCGTCGCGCAGATATTGGTCGATCAGCACCGGGCTGTCGCCCGACACCTGCACCGCGGTCTGGATGTAATCGTCGAGCTGCTGGATCGAATCGACGATCTCCATCGCCCGGCCGCCGAGCACGTAGCTCGGGCGCATCAGCACCGGGAAGCCGATCCGCTCCGCCGCCGCCACCGCCTCGTCGCGGCTGCGCGCCAGGCCGTTGGCCGGCTGCTTGAGGCGCAGCTTGTTGACCAGCGCCGCGAACCGCTCGCGGTCCTCCGCCAGGTCGATCGCGTCGGGGCTGGTGCCAAGGATGGGGATCCCCGCCTTTTCCAGCGCCCGCGCCAGGTTGAGCGGGGTCTGACCGCCGAACTGGACGATCACGCCGACCAGCTGCCCACGCGACTGCTCGACATGCAGGATCTCCAGCACGTCCTCGGCGGTCAGCGGCTCGAAATACAGCCGGTCGGACGTGTCGTAATCGGTGCTCACCGTTTCCGGATTGCAGTTGATCATGATCGTCTCGAATCCGGCATCGGCCAGCGCGAAACAGGCGTGGCAGCAGCAATAGTCGAACTCGATGCCCTGCCCGATCCGGTTGGGACCGCCACCCAGGATCACGATCTTGCGGCGATCGGACGGCTGGCTCTCGTCCTCGGGCGCGCCGAAGCTCGGCGCCTCATAGGTCGAATACATATAGGGCGTCTTGGCATCGAACTCCGCCGCGCAGGTGTCGATACGCTTGAACACCGGCCGCACGCCCAGCTTGTGGCGATGCTCGCGCACCTCCTCTTCGGTGACGCCGCCGGTCATCGCCCTGACCGCCTCGTGGATCAGGCCGCCGCCGCGCGCGATGCCGCGCTGCATGCCGCGTAGATTCGCCGATTGCAGCGCCAGCCAGGCGCGCCGCCGGTCGGAAAAGCCCATCGCCTTCAACCGGCGCATGCCCGCCGCATCGATCGGCAGGCCGTCCTTGCAGACCTCGGCCTCCGCCGCGACGATCTCCGCGATCCGCTCGACGAACCACGGATCGAATTTGGCGATCGCATGCACTTCGGCGACGGTGAAACCCTCGCGCAGCGCCTGCGCCGCGACCAGCAGCCGGTCGGGGCTCGCCACCGCCAGCGCCGCCTCGATCTCCTCGCGCGGCGCGCCCGCCAGCCGCTCGACGCGGTTGAAGCCGGACAGGCCGGTCTCGAGGCCACGCAGCGCCTTCTGCAGGCTCTCATGAATGTTGCGGCCGATCGCCATCACCTCGCCGACCGACTTCATCGCGGTGCCGAGCACGGCTTCGGCGCCCTTGAACTTCTCGAAGGCAAAGCGCGGAATCTTGGTCACGACGTAATCGATCGTCGGCTCGAACGACGCCGGGGTCGCGCCGGTGATGTCGTTCTCGATCTCGTCGAGCGTATAGCCGACCGCCAGCTTGGCCGCGACCTTGGCGATCGGGAAGCCGGTCGCCTTCGACGCCAGCGCCGAAGAGCGCGACACGCGCGGGTTCATCTCGATGACGATCAGGCGGCCGTCCTTCGGATTCACCGCGAACTGGACGTTGGAGCCGCCCGTCTCGACGCCGATCTCGCGCAGCACCGCGATGCTGGCGTTGCGCATGATCTGATATTCCTTGTCGGTCAGCGTCAGCGCCGGCGCGACGGTGATCGAATCGCCCGTATGGACGCCCATCGGGTCGATGTTCTCGATCGAGCAGATGATGATGGCATTGTCGGCGCGATCGCGCACGACCTCCATCTCATATTCCTTCCAGCCGAGCAGCGACTCCTCGATCAGCACCTCGGTGGTCGGACTCGCGTCGAGACCCTTCCTGACCATGTCGACGAATTCGGACCGGGTGTAGACGACGCCGCCGCCGGTGCCGCCCAGCGTGAAGCTGGGGCGGATGATCGCCGGCAGGCCGACATGGTCGAGTCCGACCAGCGCCTCCTCGACGGTGTGGGCGATATGGCTGCGGGCGCTTTCCAGACCGATCTTGGTCATCGCGTCCTTGAACTTCAGCCGGTCCTCGGCCTTGTCGATCGCCTCCGCATCCGCGCCGATCATCGTCACGCCGAACTTCTCCAGCGTGCCGTCGTGGAACAGCGCCAGCGCGGTGTTCAGCGCCGTCTGCCCACCCATCGTCGGCAGGATCGCGTCGGGGCGCTCCTTCTCGATGATCTTGGCGACGATCTCGGGCGTGATCGGCTCGACATAGGTGGCGTCGGCCA
>JAEWJQ010000407.1 GCA_023386515.1 Pseudomonadota bacterium
GTGCAGCACGGCGGCGCGATAGAGAACCAGCCGGTCGGGCTTCGCCGCGACGGCGGCGGTGCGCACGAACCGCGCATCGTCCTCCTCCATATAGCCGCCGGCCGGCAAGGCGGCGAGTTCGGCGTCGAGGGCGGCGCGATAGGCGGGCAGCCGGTCTGGATCGATCGTCTCAAAGCCGGTGGCACGGTGGCGGAAGAAGCCGGTACCGTCGGGCGAGTCCGACAGATAATGGACCGCGGCGAACTGCATCCGGTCGGCGGCATCGACATGCGGCACCCGCTGTTCGGCGCTCAGCGCCGCGCCGGGCAGAGTCACCAGCGAGAAATTGCCCCGCGCGCGTGCCGGCATCACCGCCCCGGTGTCGAAATGCGCGGCGATCAGCGGCAGGGCGAAGCGGACTAGCCCATCGAGATAGGCGACCGGTGCCGGTGCGAGCAGGCCGGGATAATGGCTGCCGACGCTGTCCGCGGCGGCGAAGGCCGCGCCGGCGGCGGCATCGCGGAGCCGGTCGAGCCATCCGGTGGCGCGGTCGACGACGATGACGGGCTCGCGTTCCTCGCCGACGGCCATCACCGCGATCTGTGGGGTGGCGGTGAAGGGCGTCGAGTGCCGCGGTTCGGCGGGCATCAGCATCCCTCCCCGTGAAAAATGGCCGACATGGCGAGGATCAGACCATGCCGGCCAGGGAGGATCAATAGGTGGCGCGCAGCGAGAAGCCGAAGCGCCGGTCGTTGAGCGTGTATTGCAGCGGCTGGCTGAGCGTGTTGATATACGTCAGGTTCATCCGGTTGGTCAGGTTCACCGCATCGACCGACAGCGCCAGATGCGTGCTGAAATTGTAGCTGATCGATGCGTCGAGCGATGCATAGGGCTTCTGGAACTGCACCTGGTTGTTCGCGCCGCTGCCCTGCGTCGTATCGAAATACTTGCCGCGCCAGCTCCACGCCAAACGCGCGGTCACCGGACCCTTTTCGTACAGGCCGACGAGATTGTAGCTGTGCTTGGACAGTTTCTCGAGCGGCACCGTCGTCGGCACGTTCGACCCGGCCGTCGCGAACGGATTGGTCACGCTGCTGTCGACATAGGTGTAGTTCGCCTGGATCCCGAGGCCGCTGAGCAGGCCGGGCAGGAAGTCGAAGAACTGCTGATAAGCCGCTTCGACGCCCTTGACCGTACCCTTGCCGGTGTTGACCGTCGTGCCGATCGCATAAGTGACGCCGTTGAACGGCAGGAAGGTGGTGCCGCCGGCCAGGAAGCCGTCGACCTTCTTGTAGAAGGCGCCGAACGTCACCGATCCGGTCGGTGCGAAATACCATTCGGTCGTCAGGTCGAAATTGTCGGATGTGATCGGCCGCAGATACGGATTGCCCGACGACCCGGTCGGATATTGGCCGATCACGTTGCCGTTCGCGTCACGCTGCGTAAAGCCGATGATGTTCGGCGCATTGAGCGAGACGTTGGTCGCCATCTGGTCGAAGTTCGGTCGGGCGAACGACTTGGAATAGGCGAAGCGCGACTGCAGCGTATCGGTCAGCCGGGCACGGATGTTGAAGCTGGGCAGCGCCTTCACGTATTCGCGCTGGACGTCGATCGGCGATTGCGTGCCGTCGCTGTTGAAGATCGTGCCCGCCGAGCCGGTGCGGGTCCGCACCACGCGGACACCGGCATTGCCGTCGACGCGGATGCCGCCGATCGTGCCGGCATAATCGGCGGTCAGATAGGTCGCCAGCGTCCGCTCGGTCTGATGGTTGAGGTCGCCCGGCGAGAAGCTGCTCTTCGGCGTCGCTCCGAACTTCGCCTCCGTCTTGACCAGGCTGTCCCACAGGCTGCTGCCCGGTTCGAAGTTCGGATAGAGGATACCGCCTGGCAGGGTGCGGCCGTCGAAGAAATTGGGCGTCGGCCCCTTCAGCGCCAGTTCGGGGAATTGCGACAGGCGGACGAAGGGCAGGCCATTGGCGGACGAACAGCTCGGGTTCGGCCCCGACGGCAGCAGGCAGAAGCCGTTCCACGTGCCGCGCAGGTCGATCGTGCTGTCGGCATAGCGCAACCCGCCGCGCAGCTTCTGCAGGAAGCCGCCCTCGACGTCATATTCCAGATCGTATTTCAGCGCCAACTGGTCCGCGTCGTTGCGCGTGATCGAATCGGCCATGTAGGTGAAGGCGTAATTGTTCGGGTCCGACAGCAGCGCCGGGTTGCGGACGTTCCATACCGGCCGCGACCCGCGCAGGTCGAAGTCGACGATGCTCTGGTTCTTCGCCGTATAGGGCGTCTGGCCGGTCTGGTCGTAGAGCGAGATGACGAAGCCGTTGCGATCCGCGTCGTAGGACGATTTGAGATATTGCGCGTCGAACACGGCGTGCAGCCGGTCCGTTACGTCCCATTTCGCCGACAGCGTGTAATTGCCGGTGGTGTTGGTCAGGTCCTGGTCGAAGCGCGCCGATTCGAACACCTGATTGGCCAGCGAGCCCGACGTCGCATAGCCGGCACTGTCGAAGGTGAAGTTGGCGCCGTTCAGCGGCGTCGTCGTCGCATTGCCGTTGTTGTTGTAATAATAATATTTGCCCTGCCGGAAGAACTTGTAGCGGGAATAGAGCGCCTGTGCCGTGACCAGCAGGTTGGGCGCCGCCTGCCACTGCCACGCACCGGCGAGGCCGAGCCGCTTGCGGTCGCCGCCATCGTCGTAGATCTGCTCGCCATAGGGCACCTGCGCATTGGCGGGCGCGCCGGGGATGGTGATGCCGGCAGGGATCGGGCCGAATGCGCCGATCAGGATCGCGTCCTGGCGATAGGAGCTCTTGGCGTAGCTGCCGTTGAGCAGGAAGCCCATCTCGCCGATGCCGGTCTCGAAACGGTTGCTGTACAGGCCCGACACCGATCCGCCGAACTTGTCGGCACGGTCGTAGTAATTGCCCTTGAAGGTCGCGCTGATCAGCTGGCCCGGCTGGTCGAAGGGCAGGCGGGTGCGGATGTTGACGACGCCCGCGACGTCGCCCTCGATCGTGCTGGCCGGCGGATTCTTGAACACGTCGATGCCGGCGAGCAGTTCGGGCGGCACCGCTTCGAGATCGAGCGTGCGGCCGCCGGAGGCGGAGATGGCGGCGCGGCCGTCGATGAAGTTGCTGACCTGGGTCAGGCCGCGGACGGTGATCGCGGGGGTGGTGCGATGGTCGAAATCGGTCGCGCCCTCGCCATAGCGGCGCTGGATCTGCACGCCGGTGATACGCTGCAGCGCCTCCACGGTATTGGCGTCGGGCAGCTTGCCGATGTCCTGCGCATTGACCGAATCGACGATCTGGTTGGCGTTGCGCTTGATCGCCTGCGCCGAGCGCAGCGACTCGCGCACGCCCGTGACGACGATGTCCTGGTCACTGGGGGTGGTGGCCGCCTGATCGGCGGTTTGTGCAGCGACCTGCGCCGCGGCGGCGACCGTGCTGCTCGGCGTCGCGCTCTGGGCGTCTGCCGCGGCCGCGAGGCCCAGGCTCATCGCCACGGCCGATGCTCCACCCAGCAGGCGCAGGTGTCCCGTCTTCATACATCCTCCCCATAGGCAGCCGCTTACCGGCCGTATGTCGGACATAATACTGGATGATTTTGGCAGACAAATGAAATCGTTGTCGGGCGGACCTTGATGCGTGTCAAAGCCGAAGAAAGGCCAACCGATGTGGCCTTAATGTCACGCTAACCCAGTTTGGACGGCGGTTACTGCAATTTTACGTCGTTTTAGTGTAATTTTATTACGAGTAGATTGCTTCTTGCGCTCATGCGCTGATATCGGTGCGAACCTAACGCAAAAGGCCAGCACGAAAAAACCGGGGCCGCACGGCGACCCCGGTTCCTTCGACGGGCCGCAGCCGTCTCAGTGATTGTCGCGCGGCAGTCCCATTGTCTGCGCAATACGCTGATATTTCTCTGCGCCTTCCAGAATGGCACCCGTGTTCATCTGGCCGACGACACTGCGCTGGATCTCCTGCCACGGCGTCTGCGACGCGGGATAGGCATAGCCGCCCGCCGCCTCGAGCACATGGCGGCGCTCGGCCAGTTCCGCGTCCGGGATCAGCACGTCGACCGTCCCCTTGTTGAGGTCGATGCGCACCCGGTCGCCGGTACGCAGCAGCGCCAGCCCGCCCATCGCCGCCGCTTCGGGCGAGGCGTTGAGGATCGACGGCGCCCCGCTCGTCCCCGACTGGCGGCCGTCGCCGACGCACGGCAGCGCGTGGAAACCCTCGGTGATCAGATAGGCGGGCGGCCGCATGTTCACCACTTCCGCCGCGCCCGGATAGCCGATCGGCCCGGCGCCGCGCATGAACATCAGCGTCTGCGGCGTGATGCCGAGCGACGGATCGTCGATCCGATGGTGGTAATCCTCCGGCCCGTCGAACACCACCGCCGGCCCCTCGAAAGCATCGGGGTCGTCGGGGTTGGACAGATAGCGGTCGCGGAACTCGTCGGAGATCACGCTGGTCTTCATGATCGCCGCGTCGAACAGATTGCCCGACAGGACGATGAAGCCGGCGCGCTCCTTCAGCGGCCGGTCGAACGGGCGGATCACCGCCTCGTCCTCGATCGTCGCATCGCGGCAATTGTCGCCCATGGTGCGGCCGTTGACCGTCGGCGCCTGCTCGTGGATCAGCCCCTGGCCCATCAGCTGGTTGACCACCGCGGGCACGCCGCCGGCCCGGTAATAATCCTCGCCGAGATATTCGCCCGCCGGCTGCAGGTTGACGAGCAGCGGCACGTCATGCCCCTGCTCCTGCCAGTCGGTCAGCGGCAGGTCGACGCCGACGTGGCGCGCCAGCGCGGCGAGGTGGATCGGCGCGTTGGTCGACCCGCCGATCGCCGAATTGACGCGGATCGCATTGTGGAAGGCCTCCTTGGTCAGGATGTCGGACGGCTTCAGATCCTCGGCGACCATCTCGACGATGCGCTTGCCGGTGCGGTACGACACCTCCTGCCGGTCGCGATAGGGCGCGGGGATCGCAGCGGAGCCGGGCAGGCTCATGCCCAGCGCCTCGGCCAGGCTGATCATCGGCGTCGCCGTGCCCATCGTGTTGCACTAGCCGGGCGACGGCGCCGACGAGGCGACGAGGCGGATGAATTCCTTGTCGTCGATCTCGCCCGCGGCGAGCATCTGCCGCGCCTTCCAGACGATGGTGCCCGATCCGGTGCGCTCGCCCTTGTGCCAGCCGTTGAGCATCGGCCCGACCGACAGCGCGATCGCCGGAATGTTGACCGTCGCCGCCGCCATCAGGCAGGCCGGCGTCGTCTTGTCGCAGCCGATGGTCAGCACCACGCCGTCGAGCGGGTAGCCGTACAGCACCTCGACCAGCCCGAGGTACGACAGGTTGCGGTCGAGCCCGGCGGTCGGCCGCTTGCCCGTCTCCTGGATCGGGTGGACGGGGAATTCGATCGCGATGCCGCCCGCCTCGCGGATACCTTCACGCACCCGCTCGGCGAGGACCAGATGATGGCGGTTGCACGGCGAGAGGTCGCTGCCGGTCTGGGCGATGCCGATGATCGGCTTGCCCGATTGCAGTTCCTCCAGGCTCAGACCGAAGTTGAGATAGCGCTCCAGATAGAGCGCGGTCATGTCGATGTTGGCGGGATTGTCGAACCATGCGCGGCTGCGCAGTTTGCCCGTCGGGGCTTCGGTCGTCATGGGGGAAGGCTCCGGTCAGCGCGTCGTCGACACGCGGTAGATCATGCGGTGGTGATAGGTCTGGCCGGGGTTGAGCCGCGCCGACCCGAAGGCGGGATGGTTGGGCGTGTCCGGGAACACCTGCGGCTCCAGCGCGAAGGCATCGCCCATGCGATAGACATGGCCCTGCTTGCCGGCGATCGTCCCGTCCAGGAAGTTGCCGGAATAGAATTGCACGCCCGGTTCGGTGCTCAGCACCTCCAGCACGCGGCCCGATGCCGGATCCTCGACCCGCGCGGCGAGCTGCGGTTCGGCGGTGCGCCCCTTGTCGAGCACGAAATTGTGGTCGTAGCCGCGACCGATCGCGATCTGCGGATCGCGGCCGTCGCGGATGTCCTGGCCGATCACCCGCCCCTTGGTGAAGTCGAACACCGTTCCCGCCACCGGCTTCAGCTCACCGGTCGGGATCAGCGTCGCGTCGACCGGGGTGAAGCGCGCCGCCGGCACCGTCATGCGCTGCGCATAGATGCCGCCGGCCGACCCCTCGCCCGCCAGGTTGAACAGCGCGTGGTTAGTCAGGTTGACGATGGTCGGCGCGTCGGTCTTCGCCTGCATGTCGATGGTCAGCGCGCCCTTGTCGTCCAGCGCATAGGTGACGGTGACGTCGAGCTTGCCGGGATAGCCCTGATCGCCCGCCGGGCTGGTCAGCGCCATCGTCACGCTCGCCTGCGGCCCCTGATTGACCGACACGATCCGCCACACCGCCTTGTCGAAGCCGGTGGTGCCGCCGTGCAGCGAATTGGTCTTGTCGTTGAGCGGCAACTGATAGGTCTTGCCGTCCAGCGTGAATTTGCCGCCGGCGATGCGATTGGCATAGCGGCCGACGGTCTGGCCCCAGAAATTGGGCTTGGTGACGTAGCTGGCGGCATCGTCGTGGCCGAGCGCGATGTCGGCGACCGTGCCGTTACGGTCCGGCGCGCGGAACGACTGCAGCGTCGCGCCCAGCGTCATGATCCGCGCCGTGACGCCGTTGGCGCCGGTCAGCGTCACCGCCTCGATCCGCGTGCCGTCGGGCAGCGCACCGAATGCTTCGCGCTTGGCGGTCGAGGCCGCGGCCGGCGCGGCAAGGCCGAGCGCCGCGACTACGACCGGCGCGATCATCGTGGAAGGCTTGGGCATCGTTCTCCTCCGGGACCGGTCGTTTCCGATTGACCGTATCACGGACGGCTTATAGTCAGACATATAAGAGCGCAAGCCGTTCTGCCGGGCGGGGAGCGATCGGTGGGGCACGGCGGCGCCGTGAAGGAGAGGGTTCGATGGCCGGAGGATTCGTCAACACATCCGCGGGTACGCCCGTCGGGGGGGCTTCCGCCTCCTACCGGCCTGCGCTCGCACTGCTCGCCTCGCTGTTCTTCATGTGGGGCTTCATCACCGTGATCAACAACACGCTGCTGCCGCATCTGCGCAGCGTGTTCGAGCTCAACTATTTCCAAACAGGGCTGATCGAGTCGGTGTGGTTCATCGGCTATCTGCTCGCCTCGATTCCGGCGGCGAAGCTGATCGAGCGGATCGGCTATCAACGCGCCCTGACGACGGGCCTCGGCGTGATGACGCTCGGCTCGCTCGGCATGATCCTGGCGGCGTCGATGGTGTCCTACGGAGTCACCGTCGCCTCGCTGTTCGTCGTGTCGTGCGGCATCGCGCTGCTCCAGGTGGCGGCCAATCCCTATGTCGCGGTGATCGGCCCGCCGGAAAGCGCCGAGGGTCGGCTGACGCTGGTCCAGGCGTTCAACACCACCGGCGACGTGCTCGCGATCATCTTCGGCAAATATCTGATCCTCGCCCGCACCACCGCCGGCACCGCGGCGCACGGCACGCAGCTGACCGAGGCGCAGCGGATGGCCGACGCGCAGGCGACCGAACTGCCCTATTTCATCGTCGCGATCGTGCTGGCGCTGCTGGCGGTGCTGATCGCCCGCGCAAAACTGCCTGCGCTCGGCGCCGCCACCCAGCGCGCCAATGCGGAGGATCGCCGGGGCCTGTCGCTGTGGAACCACCGCAACCTGATCCTCGGCTGCGTCGGCATCGCGCTCTGCGTGCTCGGCGAGATCGGCGTCAGCAGCTATTTCATCAACTTCGTGTCGCAGCCCGACATTGCCAATCTGACGCAGGAGCATGCCGCCTCCTACCTCCTCTTCTTCTGGGGCGGGATGATGGTCGGCCGCTTCGCCGGCGCCGCGCTGATGCGCAAGATCGCCGCCCAGCACGTGCTGGCGCTCTTCTCGCTGATCGCGCTGGCGGGGACGCTGACCGCCGCCTTCGTGACCGGGCCGGTGGCGATGTACGGCCTGATCGTCTCGGGCCTCGGCATCTCGATCATGTTCCCGGCGATCTTCGCGCTGGCGATCCGCGGCCTCGGCCCGCTGACCGAGGAAGGTTCGGGCCTGCTGATCATGTCGATCGCCGGCGGCGCGCTCGCCTCGATCCAGGGCAAGATCGGCGACAATTACGGCCTGCACTGGGGCTTCCTGATCCCGGCGGGCTGCGCGCTCTACGTGCTGTTCTACGCGCTGGTCGGGTCCAGGC
>JAEWJQ010000414.1 GCA_023386515.1 Pseudomonadota bacterium
GTGCAGATCCTCTGCCACCGTTCGAAGAACAACCCGCTGTACGTCGGCGAACCCGGCGTCGGTAAGACGGCAATCGCCGAGGGCCTCGCTCGCAAGATCATCGAAGGCGATGTACCCGACGTGCTGAAGCCGGCTGTCATCTACTCGCTCGATATGGGCGCGTTGCTGGCCGGCACGCGGTACCGCGGCGACTTCGAAGAGCGGCTGAAGAGCGTCGTGACGGAGCTGGAGAAGCTGCCGGATGCGATCCTGTTCATCGACGAGATCCACACGGTCATCGGAGCCGGCGCAACGAGCGGCGGTGCGATGGACGCGTCGAACTTGCTCAAGCCGGCGCTGTCGGGGGGCACGATCCGCTGCATCGGCTCGACGACGTACAAGGAGTTCCGCAACCACTTCGAGAAGGATCGCGCGCTGCTGCGCCGGTTCCAGAAGATCGACGTCAACGAACCGACGATCGAGGATACGATCAAGATCCTCGCCGGCCTACGCTCGGCATTCGAAGAGCATCACAGCGTCAAATACACGCCCGACGCGATCAAGTCGGCGGTGGAGCTGTCGGCGCGCTACATCAACGACCGCAAGCTGCCGGACAAGGCGATCGACGTGATCGACGAGGTCGGCGCGATGCAGATGCTGGTGCCGCAGAACAAGCGCAAGAAGACGATCACCGCGCGCGAGATCGAGGCAGTGATCGCGACGATGGCGCGCATCCCGCCGAAGTCGGTCAGCACCGACGACAAGAAGGCGCTGGAGACGCTGGAAACCGATCTGAAGCGGGTGGTGTTCGGCCAGAACGGTGCGATCGAGAAGCTTGCCGCGGCGATCAAGCTGTCCCGTGCGGGTCTTCGCGACCCGGAGAAGCCGATCGGCAACTATCTGTTCACCGGCCCCACCGGCGTCGGCAAGACGGAGGTCGCCAAGCAGCTGTCGGCGATACTTGGCATTCCGCTCCAGCGGTTCGACATGTCCGAATATATGGAACGCCATTCGGTCAGCCGGCTGATCGGTGCGCCTCCCGGCTATGTCGGCTTCGACCAGGGCGGACTGCTGACCGATGCGGTCGACCAGAATCCGCATTGCGTGCTGCTGCTTGACGAGATCGAGAAGGCGCATCCCGACCTGTTCAACATCCTGCTGCAGGTGATGGACAACGGGCGGCTGACCGACCAGCACGGCAAGACGGTCGACTTCCGCAACGTCATCCTGATCATGACGACCAATGCCGGCGCCGCCGACATGGCGCGCGAGACGGTCGGCTTCGGCAATCTCACCCGCGAGGGCGAGGACGAGCAGGCGGTGCAACGGATGTTCTCGCCGGAATTCCGCAACCGTCTCGATGCGATCGTGCCGTTCGGCTATCTGCCGACCGAGGTCGTGGCGCGGGTGGTGGACAAGTTCATCCTCCAACTCGAACTGCAGCTGGCGGATCGTCAGGTCCACATCAACCTGGACGATGCGGCCAAGGCGTGGCTGACGGAAAAGGGCTATGACAAATTGTATGGCGCTCGTCCGATGGGCCGCCTGATCCAGGAGAAGATCAAGCAGCCGCTCGCCGAGGAGCTGCTGTTCGGCAAACTGGTCCACGGCGGCGAGGTGACGGTGAAGATGAAGGACGGCGCCCTGTCCTTCGCGATCGAGCCGGCCGCGCCGAAGAAGCCGCGCAAGAAGGGCAAGCCCGAGGCGGTCGACGCCAAATAAGCTGTCGCTTCCCAGAGGCTGGTTGCGAAGCGGATCGGACTCGATGGGGTCCGATCCGTTTTCGTTTCCGCGGCGCTCATCCCCGCCATGGAAGAGGGGGCTACGACAATGCCTTAGACGACCAGCCAGTCGGCGGACATGACCCCATCATGCCCCTCGGGCGCCAGGGCGGCGCGCAGGGCCTCCAGCAGGGGTGGCAGCGCCTGGGTGAAGGCATAGGGCGGGTTGATGATGAAGAGCCCCGCGCCGTTATAGATGCCGGGCTGATCCTCGTCGTACAGCCAATGCTCCACCGCCAGAAACTTGGGGATGCCGAGCTTCCGCAACTGTTCTTTCCATCGGGAATGCGTCGCGCGGTCTTTCAGAGGATACCAGATCACCGTCACGCCATGCCCCCATTTGCGGTGCGCCAGGCTCAGCGTGACGACGATGCGGGCGCGTTCGTCCGTCTGCTCATAAGGCGGGGCGACCACCACCACGCCGCGCGCGGTCCGCGGCGGCACCATCGCCAGCCAGAATTCATAGGCGTCCCGCTCGTGCACGGCGGCCGGCGTGTCGCGCATCGCCCTGCGCAGGGTATCGGCGTCTTCGGGGTGTTTTTCATTGAGGATCAGGAAATCCTGTGGGCGCAGAAGCTGCGCCAGCACGCGCGGCGACCCCGGATAGAGACGCGGCTCGGTCGCGACATTCACCGCGCGCACGGCGGCCCGATATTCGTCCAGCAATGGGTTTACGTCGGCCGCCGCCCGCACGACGCCCTGAATCGATTCGCCCGTGCGCTGGGCAGCCTCGCCGTAGAGGTCGTACAGCCCGCAACCGGCATGGGTGTCGATCAGGGTCAGCGCACCCTCTTTCAGTTGCAGGGCGCGCACCAGCGCGATCAGCAGGGCATGTTTGACGACGTCGGCGCTGTTGCCGGCGTGGAAAGAATGGCGATAGTTCACTGCGATCTCAAATCCCGTTGCTCCGCCTGATACGCTGGTAGCGATCGATACGGGCCATCCCGCTGTTCTGGATACGCCCGCACGAGTGGAGCGCCGCCAGCGTCCCGTTCAGGCCATGTCCTCGGAGGCGTCATGAGGATCGGCCACTGCGCGACTCCCGTCCCGCGTCCGACCTTCGCGTCCGGCGGAACTGCGTCAATTGCCGTCGGCATCGACCGTAAACACCATCGGCTTGCCGCGGGACGTAGGCTCCCAGCCTGCCGACAAGGCGGCGCGCACGCACCGTGCGATGGTCGCATCGTCGAGTTGCAGGCGGCCGCGTGGCAAGCCTTTCAGGAGCCGCTTGGGCGGCGGAAATTCGACCCAGGCTTCGCGCTGTGCGTCGCGTTCGAGCAGGGCGATCGTCATGCCCTTCCAACCCTCGTCATCCGACTGATGCGGTTCGCGTTGCAGGTGCCATTCATAGGCGACGCCATCGACATCGACGGTGCCGCCGTTGCTATGTGATTTCGACATGTCGCTGCCCTATCACGCCAGCCTGGTCAGGGCACGGCTTTGAGATGGGTCAGGCCGACAAACGGTCGAGCCGGACCGCACCGCCGCCAGCCGAGAAGAATCCTGCTCGCCGCGGTAGCGCATCGCTGACCAGGCTTTCCGCTCACAAGGACGAGTGTGCTGCGAGTGCGTTAAGGCAGTGCATCCCTTTCCGGACGCCTCGACCATCGTGCGGCAGCCACTTTTCGCGCTGTTAACCAATGTTTGGGGAAACCGGCGTAGCGGGTTGGATATGCCGAACGGGGGTCTGCGACGAACATTGGCGATGGCCATCGCGTTGCTTTTCGCCGTGCTCGCGACGCCTGCCACTGCAGCGATCGGCACCGCTCTCGACACCTGCATCGCGCGCGTCCAGCCGCACGACAACCCCGCCACGATGTTCGGCCTGCGCGACCGGTTCGACTGTCGCCGCCGCCAGAGCAGCTACGGCTCGGGCGACTTCTGGATCCGCTCGCAGCCCTTCGTCGCGCCAGGCACGATGACCGCCATCCGATTTGCCAGCACCTGGCAGGATCGTGTCACGCTCTACGTGCTCCATGCCGACGGGCATATCACCCGCCACGGCTTCGACAGCGGCCATGCGGGCAACAACCTGATGCTCGGCGCGACCTTTCAGTTCATGCTGCCGCCCCGCGCCGCGCCGCCGGTGCAGATACTGTGGCGGGTCGAACGCTCGCTCAACCTGCGCGGCGTGATCAGCGGAGCGCGCATTGCCGACCACCACCAGGCGGCGGGTAGCGAACTCGGCATGGCGGCGCTCTATGCCGCTTTCGCCGGCATGTGCCTGGCGTTGCTGATCTACAATCTCGCCCTCTGGGCGGCGCTGCGCCAGGCGTTCCAGCCGGCCTATTGCCTGATGGTGCTGTGCCTGCTCGGCTATGCCTTCTCGTCGTCAGGCCTGCTGGGACAGATCACCGATATCGACAACAACGACCGGATGCGGATCAACTATCTACTGCTCGCCGCATCGGCGGTCGCCGCATTGACCTTCGCCCGCGCCTTCTTCGAACGGCGCGTGTTCGACGGCTGGCTTCGTCCGGCGAGCAGTGCCGTCGCCGGTGCGGTGATCGTAACCACCAGCAGCTTCGCGCTGTTCGCGCCGCATTTCGCCCGGCCGATCGATGCCGCCGTCAACCTCTCCTACCTGCTGCTGCTCGGCCTCGTACCGGCGATCCTGTGGCGGGCATGGCGGCTACGCAGCAATCATCTCTGGATCTTCGCGCTCGCCTGGGGCGGGCCGGTGTTCCTGGCGGGCGTGCGCATCCTTGCGGCGATGAACGTCATCGCCTGGCATTGGTGGATCGACCAGTCGACGCTGCTTGCCATGGCGATGGAGGCGGCACTGTCGTCGCTCGGCGTCGCCTATCGGATCCGCCTGCTCAGCGTCGAGCGCGACGAGGCACGCGAGCAGGAGATCGCGGCACGGCTGCTCGCCGCCACCGATCCGCTGACCGGCTTGCTCAACCGCCGCGCCTTTCTGGAACAGGCGATCGGACGCGAGGGCGAACAGCGGTTGATCCTCGCCGACATCGACCATTTCAAGACGGTCAACGAAACGATCGGCCACGATGGTGGCGACGAAGTGCTGCGCGTCGTCGCGCGTGCGCTGCAGGCGGCGGTGCCGGCCGAGGGGCTGGTGGCGCGGGTCGGTGGCGAGGAATTCGCCCTGATCGTTCCCGCCGGAGTGCCGTTCGACGCGGAGGGTGTACTCGACCGGCTGCGCACCGAGCGCATGCCCTTCGACATGACCGTCACCGCCAGCGTCGGCACCTGTGTCGGCCCGCTGCTGCGCGAAATCGACTGGAAGGCGCTGTACCGCTGTGCCGACCGCGCCCTGTTCGAGGCCAAGGCGGCGGGACGCGCTCGCGTCCGCGACGC
>JAEWJQ010000025.1 GCA_023386515.1 Pseudomonadota bacterium
GCCGGACGCCGCGGTCACCGTCAGCAGCAGCGCGCGATAGGCGCCGTCGTCGACCCGGAAGCCGGTGCCGGCGAAGCCCCGGACGATCGGGCCGCCGGCCTGCTGCTCGCGCTCCATCCGCATGATCGGCTCAGCGGTCGCGCGGCGCGACGCGCTCGGCATTGTCGATCGGGCTGGTGCCGATCTTCTCCGCCTTGGGCTCGGCACGCAGGCCCAGGCTGATCAGCAGCGACGACGACACGTAGATCGACGAATAGGTGCCGACGACGATGCCCAGGATCATCGCGGCGGTGAAGCCGCGCAGCACGTGCCCGCCGAGCAGCAGCATCGCGACCAGGGCGAGCAGGATGGTCACCGACGTCATCACCGTGCGCGGCAGCGTCTCGTTGACCGACAGGTTGATAATCTCGCGCATGTCCATCTTGCGATAGCGACGCATGTTCTCGCGGATACGGTCGTCGATGACGATCTTGTCGTTGATCGAATAGCCGATGATGGTCAGCACCGCGGCGACGATGTTGAGGTCGAATTCGAACCGCGTGATCGCGAAGAAGCCCAGCGTCATCAACAAATCGTGGACGATCGCGACGATTGTCGACACGCCGAACTGCCATTCGAAGCGGAAGATCGCGAACAGGCCGATGCCGATGATCGCCAGCACGACGGCGAGCACGCCGTTACGGATCAGCTCGCCCGACACCTTGCCCGACACGGTCGAATAGCGGCTGAACGTCGCGCCGGGAAAGGCCTGGGCGAGGGCGGTCTCGACCTTCTTGACCACCGCGTTGGTCGCACCCTCGTCGGCGCTCTCCTGCGCGGGGAGCAGGATGGTCAGCGACCGCGGATCGCTGAGCTGCTGGAGCGAGGCTTCGCCGACGCCGAGGCCGTTGACGACGCTGCGCACCTTGTCCTCGGCCGGGGGCGTGACGAAGCGTTCCTCGATCGAGAGGCCGCCGGCGAAATCGACGCCGAAGTTGAGCCCGCGCACCAACGTGACGCCGACCGCGAGCACGCTGAGCAGCAGTGTCAGGCCGAACGCCCAGCCGCGCAGCCGGACGAAGTCGATGTTGGTGTTGTCGGGGACGATTTTGAGGAGTTTCATGGCTCAGGACCCCGATCAGATGTTGATCGTCTTGGGCATGTTGCGGCGGATCCACAGCGCGACGAGCATCCGGGTGAAGGTGACGGCGGTGAACACCGAGGTGCAGATGCCGATCAGCAGCACCACCGCGAATCCCTTCACCGGGCCCGAGCCGAGCACGAACATGATGATGCCCGAAATGGCATGGGTGACGTTCGCCTCGAAGATCGTGCGGCTCGCCTCCTTATAGCCGAGCTCCACCGCCTGGACGACGCTGCGCCCGCGTCGGCGCTCTTCGCGAATGCGTTCGTTGATCAGCACGTTGGCGTCGACCGCGGTGCCGATGGTCAGCACGAAACCGGCGATGCCCGGCAGCGTCAGCGTGCCGTGCAGCACGGCGAGCACGCCGAGGATGACGAACACGTTGATGACCACGGCGAGGTTCGCATAGAGGCCGAAGCGACCGTAGGTCAGGAACATGAAGGCGATGACCAGCGCCACCGCGACGGCGCAGGCGATGATGCCGTTGTGGATCGAATCCTTGCCGAGGCTGGCCGAGATGGTCGATTCCTCGATCACCTTCAGGTTCACCGACAGCTTGCCCGAACGCAGCGCGATGGCGAGCTGGTTGGCGCTGTCGACCGTGAAGCCGCCGCCGCTGATCGTCGCGGTGCCGCCCAGGATCGCCGTCTGGATGTTCGGCGCCGAGATCACCTTATTGTCGACGATAATCGCGAACGGTTTGCCGATGTTCGCCTGGGTAACGCGGGCGAAGCGGCTGCCGCCGATGGCGTTGAACGTCATCTCGACGTTGGGCTGGTTGGTCTGCTGGTCGAAGGCCTGGCGCGCGTCGGCGAGCATGTCGCCGGAGATGATCACCTCGCGCTTGACCGCGATCGGCGGCAGGCCGGGCGTCGCATAGGGCAGGATCTGGCTGCCGATCGGCGCGATGCCCTTGGCAAGGTCGGCGGGATTGGCGCTGGTGTCGACCAGCTTGAATTCGAGCTTGGCGGTCTTGCCGAGTAGGTCCTTCAGCGCCTGCGGGTTGTTGAGGCCCGGCACCTGCACGACGATGCGATTGTCCCCCTGGCGGACGATCGTCGGCTCGCGCGTGCCGAGCGCGTCGATCCGCTTGCGCACCACGTCGGTGGTGTCGTTCATCGCGGTCTTCACCGCCTGGTCGAGCCCGGCCTTGGTCGGGGTGACGATGAAGCGGCTGGTGTCGACGACCTGGATGTCCCATTCGCGCTGGCCGGACATGCCGGCGCCGCTGCCGGTGATGCCGAGCAGCCGCTCGCGCGCCGCATCGACCTGAGTCGGGTCACGCAGCATGAAGCTGATCTGGCCGCCGCGCGTCGAGATGTCGCCGATCGCGATCCGCGGCGTGCCGTTGCGCAGCGAGCCCTGGATCTGGTCGCGCATCGATTCGATGCGGCTGTTGGCGAGATCCTGCGTGTCCGCCTCGAGCAGCAGATAGCTGCCGCCGGCGAGATCGAGGCCAAGGTTGATGCGCGGATGCGCCGGCCAGTTGCGGGTCTGTTCCTCCGAGAAGAAGCTCGGGATCGACAGGGCACACAGGGCCGCGAGCAGCGCCCAGATCGCGGTCACCTTCCAGCGGGGAAAGTCCAGCATCAGTCGTTCGCCGGCTTCGCGTTGGCGCTGGTCACCTCGCTCAGCGTCGACTTGACGATACGGACGCGGGTGTTCGGCGCGATCTCGACCTCGACGATGCGGTCCTCGACCTTGGTCACCTTGCCGACGATGCCGCCGGCGGTGACGACGGTGTCGTTCTTCTTCACGCCCTCGACCGCCTGCTGCAGCGTCTTCATCCGCTTCTGCTGCGGACGGATCATCAGCACGTAGAAGACGATGAAGACGAGGAAGAGCGGGGCGAGGCTGAGGAACGAGGCGATACCGCCCGATTCAGCGGCGCCACCGGCGGCCTGGGCATAAGCTGGGGAGATGAGCATCGGATCCGTGCATGGCTGGTCGGCGGCGGGAAAGGCTCCCGTCGCACAGGATGCGCCGCGGGCTAGCATCGCTTCGCGAGCCGCGCAATCTTTGCCGCTTTGCGGACAGGTTACGACGAAGACGGCTTGCGCGCCGCGGCGGAGCGGCCTACAGGCCCGCGCTCGGGTCCGTCGCGGCAGTGTCGCCGGACCCTCGGTCGGGGCGTAGCGCAGCCTGGTAGCGCATCACACTGGGGGTGTGGGGGTCGCAGGTTCGAATCCTGTCGCCCCGACCATTTATCGAACATCGCCGTCGGCGAGCGCCCTCCCGAAGCGGGAAAGCGCGGTGCGCTTCAATTCTCGATGTGTTCGGCGATCGATTGGATGCTGCTGCGCAGCGTGCCCGGCGAACAGGGCTTGCCGCAGACCAGGGCCCCCGGATAGCGGCGCTCGAGCGCCTGCTGGTCGGCATGGCCGGAGTGGAAGATGATCGGCACGCCGGCCGCCTTCAGCCGGTCCGCCGCGGGAAAGACCTCGCCGTCGCGCAGCCGCACGTCGAGCACCGCGCACAGCAGCGCATGCGGGTCGATCGTGCTCAACGCCGCTTCCGCCTCCGCGAGCGAGGTATAGGGCCCCTCGACCGACAGGCCGGCTTCCTCGATCGTCATCTGCACGTCGAGCGCCACGAACAGCTCGTCCTCGACCAGCATCACCTTGTCAGCCATGGACCAGCACGTCCTGCGGCAGGGTCAGGGTCAGCGCGAACCGGTCGTTGGTGATGGCGCGGTCCAGCTTCGCACCGAGCTGACGGGCCGAAGTGTCGACCAGCAACGTGCCGAAGCCGCGGCCCGTACCGACCGGCGCCTCGCTGCGGCGCTGCTCGCTCCAGTCCAAGACCAACCCCTTGTTCTCCATCCGCCAGCGCACCTCAAGCCGTCCCGCCGGTCCTGCCCCCAGCGCCCCGTATTTCACCGAATTGGTGGCCCATTCGTGCAGCATCAGCGCGTGCGGAGAGAGACAGTTCCGATCCACCAGAACGTCCGGACCGTCCATTAC
>JAEWJQ010000294.1 GCA_023386515.1 Pseudomonadota bacterium
GTTCATCACCGTCTGCGCATTGGGATTGTCGTGGACCAGGCCGATCAGGAAGTTACGGCGCAGCGCCAGCGCCCGTGCCTGCGGATTGGGAATATAGCCCAGGCCGCCGATCACCTCCTCGACCCGCCGCCGCGTTTCCTCGCCGAGCAACGGCGACCGGTTGATGACGCGGCTGACCGGCTTCTTGGAGACGCCGGCGATGCGGGCGACGTCGTTGATCGTGGGCTGGCCGCTCTTACGCATGACGCACGCTAGCGTGACTCCGAAAGACGGACCAGTCTTGTGCTGGCGCCATTTTTGACCCACTATCTGACACCGGTTTCCGATGAACACCCGTGACAGTGAGAGGATGATGGCCAGAGCGCTGCAAATCGACGCGCGCGACACCGTCGCGACGTTGCTGGAGGATGGCCGCGTCGGCGACGTCGCCATGGGCGTGACGCTGGCGGCGGACGTGCCGCGCGGCCATAAGGTCGCGCTGGCGCCGGTCGCGCCCGGCGAACCGGTGCTCAAGTTCGGCTATCCGATTGGTCGTGCCACGCGTCCGATCGTTCCCGGCGAGCATGTCCATAGCGACAATGTGGTAACCGCCTTGGAGGGGAGCGGCACCTATCGCTACGATCCCCAGCCCCAGGCCCAGCCTGCCGTAGCATCGACCGCGACATTCGAAGGCTATGCGCGCGCCGACGGACGAGTGGCGACGCGCAACGAGATCTGGGTGTTGCCGACGGTCGGCTGCGTCGCCCGCACCGCCGAGCGCATCGCGCGGGAGGCCGGCGCCAAGCTGGCGGGGGTCGTCGACGGCGTTCATGCTTTCACGCATCCGCACGGCTGCTCGCAGCTCGGTCAAGATTTGGACGGCGTCCGTGCGATCCTTGCCGGCCTTGCCTGCCACCCCAATGCCGGCGGCGTGCTGCTCGTTGGGCTCGGCTGCGAAGAGAATCAGGTTGCCGAACTGCTCGCCGCTATCCCGGCAGAGCGTCACCCGATGGTCCGTTCCCTCGCCGCGCAGTTCAGTGCCGACGAGGTCGGAGAAGGCGTCGCGTTGGTCGAGGAACTCGCCGCGCTCGCGCACGCGCCGCGGCAGCGGGTCGGGATCGACCGGCTGGTGCTGGGCGTCAAATGCGGCGGCTCGGACGGCCTCTCGGGCCTGACCGCCAATCCGCTGGTCGGGCGGATCAGTGACGCCGTGGCGGGCGCCGGCGGGCGCGTCGTGCTGACCGAGATACCCGAAATCTTCGGCGCCGAGCAGATGCTGATGGACCGTGCCGCCGACCGCGACGTGTTCGAGGCAATGGTCGGCGTGATCGGCGGCTTCCGCCAGTATTTCATCGATCACGGCGAGCCGATTTCCGAAAATCCCTCGCCGGGCAATGTCGCGGGCGGCATCACCACGCTGGAGGAAAAGTCGCTGGGTGCGGTGCAGAAGGGCGGCCGGGCGACCGTCACCGACGTCATTTCCTACGGCGCGCGGGCGCGCACCGACGGGCTCACCCTGCTCGAAGCACCGGGCAACGACGCGGTGTCGTCGACCGCGCTCGCCGCGGCCGGGGCGACGGTGATCCTGTTCACCACCGGGCGCGGCACGCCGCTCGGCTTTCCGGTGCCCACGGTCAAGATCGCGTCCAATTCCACGCTCGCCGCGCGCAAGCCGGGGTGGATCGACTTCGATGCCGGCCTCGTCCTCGACGAGGGGTTCGAGGCGGCGGAGACCGCGCTGCTCGACCGCATCTGCGCGATCGCATCGGGGGAGGAGACCGCGGCGGAACGCAATGACGAACGCGAGATCGCGATCTGGAAGCGCGGGGTGACGCTGTGACCCGCCTGTCCCGCGCGACGCTGTCGACCTTGCCCGGTGATATCGCCGCGCCGCGCAGCCGGCCGCTGATCGGCACCGGCATCGTGCATTTCGGGCCTGGCGCCTTCCACCGCGCGCATCAGGCCGCCTATATCGATACGCTGCTCGATGCGGACCCGCGCTGGGGCATCGCCGCCGTGTCGATGCGCAGCCGCGGCACGGTCGCGGCACTGGCGGAGCAGGACGGCCTCTACACGCTCGCCATCCGCGATACTCAACCGGCGATGCGCATCATCGGCGCTCACACCCGCTTCCTGGCGCCCGACGCGGCGGCGGAGACGCTGGCGCTGCTCGCCGATCCGGCCGTCAGGCTAGTCACCACCACCGTGACCGAAAAGGGCTATTGCCTGAACGCGGACGGCACGCTCGATCGCGATCACCCGGACATCGTCCACGATCTTGCGGACGGCGGCGCGGTACCGCGCAGCGTCGTCGGCTGGATCGTCGCCGGCCTGGCAGCGCGGCGTGCCGCCGGGGCCGCTCCGTTCGTGCCGATGCCGTGCGACAATCTCGCGTCGAACGGCGCCAAGCTGCACGCAGCGCTGGTCGCCTTCGCCGGCGGCCGCGATCCTGCCCTCGCCGACTGGATCGCGGGCGAGGTCCGCGTGCCGTCCACCATGGTCGATTCGATCACCCCTGCCGCCGACGACGCGCTGTATGCCGCAGTCGCGGACGCGATCGGCGTCGAGGATCGCGCCGCCGTGCAGCGCGAGGCCTTCGCGCAATGGGTGATCGAGGATGTCGGCGTGCCGCTCGGTCCCGATCTCGCCGCCGCAGGCGCCACCCTGACCTCCGACGTCGCGGGCTATGAGAAGGCGAAGCTCCGCATCCTCAACGGCGCGCATTCGACGCTCGCCTATCTCGGGCTGTTGCGTGGCCATGCCAGCGTTGCCGAGGCGATGCAGGATGGGCCGCTGGCGCAATTCGTCGACGCGATGATCCGTGAGGACATCATTCCGCAATTGCCGGTGGTGCCGGGCCTCGACCTCGACGCCTATCGCGCCGCCGTGCTGGCGCGCTTCCGCAATCCCGCGATCGTCCACCGGCTGGACCAGATCGCGATCGACGGCTCGCAGAAGCTGCCCTACCGGCTCGGCGACACGCTGGCGGCGAACCGCGCCGCCGGTCGAATGCCGCAACGAGTGGCGATCGCGCTCGGTGGCTGGGTCGCTTTCCTGATGATGCGGTCGCGGCAGGGCGTGGCCATCGCCGATCCGCACGGCTCCGCCCTTGCCGCGGCGGCTGCGGATGGCAACGCGCGCACGGTCGTCGAACGACTGGTCGAGGCCGGTTTGGGCCTGCCGCCGACGATCGCCGGCGACGACGCGTTGCAGCGCGAGATCATCGCCTCTGCGGACGCGGCAGGCGCCGGTCGATGGGACGAACTGTTGCGATAGCGCCGGTCGGACGCTTGCCATTGACACCGGTTTCCCATAGCGTCGGAGCCAATCAGAACAGATCAGAGAGAGGGGGGCCAGTGCAGCCCGACGTGACCACCGACAACAGCCGCAGCATCGCGGGCGCCTTCGTCGCGGCGCGGCGCGACGGCATTGCCCTGCCCGATTATCCGGGCGACGTGCCGGCGACGCTGGCCGACGCCTATCGCGTGCAGGACCATGCGCTCAGCCTGGCGAGCGGCACGGTCGCAGGCTGGAAGGTCGGCCGGATCAATCCCCCCATCGACGGCATCGATCGACTGTCGGGCCCGATCTTCGCCGATCAGGTGATCGACGCGCAGAACGGCGACACGGTCGCCATGCCGATCTTCGCCGACGGCTTCGGCGCGGCGGAAGCGGAATTCCTGCTGCGCATCGGCACCGCGCCCGACCCCGCCAAGACGGCCTATTCGATCGACGAAGCGCGGGCGCTGATCGATGCGGTGCATGTCGGCATCGAGATCGCCTCCTCCCCCTTCCCCGGCATCAACGCGCTGGGCGCGACGGTGACGATCAGCGACTTCGGCAACAACAACGGCCTGGTCGTCGGCGCCGAGGCCGAGGGCTGGCGCGAGGGCGACCTCAACGACTGGCGGGTGACGCTGTCGGTCAACGGCGAGCAGATCGGCGACGCGACGACCGCGACGATGCTCGACGGCCCGTTCGGCGCGGCCCGCTTCCTGTTCGAACATATGGCGGCGCGCGGGATCGCACTGGCCGCCGGGCAATGGATTTCGACCGGTGCGGTCACCGGGGTCCATCCGGTCGCGGTCGGCGACCGGGTCGACACGAGCTTCGACGGCCGGTTCGCCGTCGCCTGCACGATCAAGGCCCGCTGAGAGGCCCAAAGACCAGGAGAGCGAGAGGATGGCAACCACAGTCCACGAGGGAGCCCCGCCCGCTGGCGTCGGTCGCTATCGCTGGGTGATCTGCGGCCTGTTGTTCGCGGCGACCGCGATCAACTATGTCGACCGGCAGATGATCGGCGTGCTCAAGCCGACGATCTCCGCCGAACTCGGCTGGTCGGAGACAACCTATGCCGACGTCATCTTCTGGTTCCAGGCCGCATACGCGATCGGCTATCTCAGCTTCGGGCGGATCGTCGATCTGGTCGGCGCGCGCATCGGCTATTCGATCGCCTTCGTGATCTGGACGCTCGGCCACACGCTGTGCGGCTTCGTCAACTCCGCCTTCCAGTTCTCGGTCGCGCGGTTCATCCTTGGCGTCGGCGAGAGCGGCAACTTCCCGGCCGGCATCAAGGCGGTAACCGAATGGTTTCCGGCCAAGGAGCGGGCGCTCGCCACCGGCGTCTTCAACGCCGGCGCCAACGTCGGCGCCGTGGTGACGCCACTGGTCGTGCCGGCGATCACCCTCGCCTTCGGCTGGCGGATGGCGTTCATCGTCACCGGCATCGCCAGCTGCCTGTGGCTGGTCGCGTGGATCGCGGTCTATCGCCGCCCGCGCGAGACGACCAAGGTGTCGGCGAGCGAGCTCGCCTATAT
>JAEWJQ010000346.1 GCA_023386515.1 Pseudomonadota bacterium
ATCCAGACACGCCGACGTCTGCGGCTCTATCGTGAGCGTTGACGTCGATGGATCCCCGCCTGCGCGGGGATGACGAGCCTGGAGAGGCATCCCGCCCTGCCGCCGGCGCCGTCAATCGTGCGTATGCACGTCCCAGGTCGCATGCTCGATGCCGTGATGCGCCGCCAGATGCGCGACGATCGCGTCGAGGTCGGCATCCACCGCACCGGTGCTGACCAAGGTCGCGACGATGTCGACGTGATCGGCGGTCCGCTCGACCATGTCGGTGTCGGCAACCGGATAGCGCATCAGCTCGAGGTGATCGACCAGCAGGTCGCGTACCGCCGGCGCGCGCTCCGGATCGGTGGTGACGGTGACCGAATAGGTCGCCTCCAGCCCGCCGCCGGCGAGCGGGATGCGGTTGATCGCATTGACGACCGGGCGCAACAGGGTGTTGCCGGCGATCACGAAGACGGTCAGCGTCGCTGCCTCCGCGACCATGTCGGTGCCCGCTGCCGCGCCGACCGCGGCGGAGCACCAGAGCGTCGCGGCGGTGTTGAGGCCGCGGACGTTCATCCCCTCCTTCATGATCACGCCGGCACCCAGGAATCCGATGCCGGACACGACATAGGCGATGACGCGGATCGCCTCGCCATTGCCGGCCAGCCGCTGCGCCAGATCGACGAAGGCGGCGGCGCCGAGCGCGACCAGCGCGTTAGTGCGCAGCCCTGCGGTCCGCTGGCGATACTGCCGCTCCGCTCCGATCAGCGCGCCGAGCAGCAGCGCGGCGGCATAGCTGACCAGCGTGTCGAGATAGGCGTGAAGGTCGAAGGTGTGGATGAAATGCATCGTGGCCGCCCCGGCAGTACCGCGGCGGCCCTGTAGCGGCCCGGTGTCAGCCGGTCACCCCTCCAGCATCAGCGCCGCGGTCGCCTTGGCGCTGCCGACCACGCCGGGGATGCCGGCGCCCGGATGCGTGCCGGCGCCGACGAAGAACAGATTGGGGATGGCGTCGTCGCGGTTGTGGACGCGGAAATAGGCACTCTGCGTCAGGATCGGCTCCAGGCTGAAGGCGGACCCCATGTGCGCGTTGAGGTCAGCCGCGAAATCCTTTGGCGCATAGCTGAACTTGGTGACGATCCGCTCGTGGATGTCGGGGATCAGCCGGCGGCCGACTTCGTCGAGGATGCGCTTCTCCAGGATCGGCCCCACCTCGTCCCAGTCGACCGGGAACTTGCCCATGTGCGGCACCGGCGCCAGCGCGTAGAAGGTCGAATGCCCCTCCGGCGCCAGACCCGGATCGGTGACGGTCGGGTGTTGCAGGTAGAGCGAGAAATCTTCGCTGAGCACGCCATGGTCGTAGATGTCGGCGAGCAGCCCCTGATAGCGCGGGCCGAACAGGATCATGTGGTGCGGAATGCCCGGCCACGTCCCCTTGATGCCGAAATGGACGACGAACAGCGACGGCGAATAGCGTTTGCGCTCCAGTCGCGCGCGCGTGCGCTGCGCGCTGCGCGATCCCGACAGCAGGTCGCGGTAGCTGTGCATGATGTCGCTGTTGCACGCCACCGCATCCGCTTCGCCGCGCCAGCCGCTGGCGCAGACGACGCCGGTGGCGCGGTCGCCCAGCGTCTCGATCTGCGTCACTGCATCGCCCAGCCGCAACGTGCCGCCAATCCGCTGGAATTGGGCGACCATGCCGGCGACCAGCCGGTTGGTGCCGCCGCGCGCGAACCAGACGCCGCCGTCGCGCTCCAGCTTGTGGATCAGCGCATAGATCGCGCTGGTCGTCATCGGATTGCCACCGACCAGCAAGGTGTGGAAGCTCAGCGCCTGGCGCAGCTTCTCGTTGGCGACGAATTTCGACACGATCGAATAGACCGACCGCCACGCCTGATATTTGGCGAGCGCCGGCGCCGCCTTCACCATCGACGCGAAGTCGAGGAAGGCGACATGGCCCAGCTTCTCGTAACCCTCGTGGAAGACGCCGGCCGCATAATCGAGGAAATGCGCATAGCCGCTGACGTCGGCCGGATTGAGGCGCGCGATCTCTTGCTTCAATGCGACGTCGTCGTTGGAATAATCGAAATTGGTGCCGTCGGGCCAGTTGAGCCGGTAGAAGGGCGTCACCTCTTCGAGCGTGACGTCGTCGGCGATGTTGCGGCCGGTCAGCGCCCACAATTCTTCCAGGCAGGCGGGATCGGTGATCACCGTCGGCCCGGCGTCGAAGGTGAAGCCGTCCTTTTCCCAATAATAAGCGCGGCCGCCCGGCTTGTCGCGCGACTCGACGATCGTCGTCTCGACGCCGGCGGATTGCAGCCGGATGGCGAGCGCCCGGCCGCCGAAGCCGGCGCCGACGACGATGGCGCGGCGTGGCTTGGCCATCAGCGTCGCCCCGCCAGCGCGCGGATCGCGCGGCCGATCGGCACCGGCGGTTTCCCGGTGAGCACGCGCGCCTTGTCCATCATCGTCGATTGTCCTGCATAGAATCGGCCGATCAGCCGTGCATCGAGCCGGTAGAAGCGTTCGAGCACGCGATAGCGTTCCTGCGGATCGGCGGCCTTGAACAGCATCGCGTCGAGCATGCGGTAAAAGCCGCGCGAACGCCAGCAGGCGCGCGCATGGCCATGCGTCAGTTCGTGCAGCGCCGCTCCCGACAAATCGCGCGATCCGGCGATCAGCATCGCGGTGCGCACCGCATCGGGCAGCGAATAGCCGGTCGTCGGGTGGAACAGCCCGGCCCGCATCCCGGCCTTGGCGACGCCGGCCCCGCCCGATCGCCAATAGGCGTCAAAATCGCCGCCGATCGCGACCGGCAGCACGCCGGTTTCCTCATGCGCGCCCTCGGCGGAACCGTGCCAGCCGTGCGCGTCGGCATAGGCCCGCACCCGCTCGCGCAGCACGGGCACGTCGAGATCCGGCGTGTCGCTGTAATAGGTATCCTCGACGAACATCGTCGTCGGCGAAAAGGGCAGGCAATAGACGAAACGATAGCCGTCGAGCTGCGCGACGCTGGCGTCCATCACCACCGGCCGCGTCACCCCGTGCGGTACGCCCAGCTGCAACTCGCGGCCCAGGAACTTCTGCCAGCCGAGTTCGAGCAGCGACAGATCGGCCGGGCCACGCGCGTCGATCACGCCACCCGCGGCAACGCGATCGCCATCGCCCAGCACCACGGCGGTCGCCGAACAGGCGAGCACGCGCTGCCCGGTCATCTGCGCCCGCGCCGGCAATCGCGCACGGACCACCGCGTCCAGCCGTTCGCTGGTGATCGAATAATAGGTCGCGTCGAGCGTGCGGCGCAGCGCCGGAAAGGCGACGTCATAGCCCTGCCAGCCATGAACGACCAGCGGCGCGAGCAGCCAGCGATCGCTGTCCGCGACGTCGCTGCCGAAAAACGACCAGACGTGATTGCCGCCAAAGCTCGCGCCCGCCTCGATCAGCCGGACGTCGAGCGACGGGTGCCGCTCGGTCAGGGCCAGCGCGATCAGCGATCCCGCCAGCCCACCGCCGACGATCGCCACGTCGCAAGGGATCGTCTTACCCATCGCCCGAGCGCCTAGCGCAAAGCGGGCGGCGGGCGGAAGGGCCTTGCTGCATCGCCGTTGCGGCGATCCCGATCCGTCCGCGCGATGCTCCCCCCTCCATTGGCGAGCAGGAGGCGTTCACCCGTCGTCGCGATCCTCCGGCGGCGGCGCCAAGCGGCCTTTGAAGCCCTGCGCGACGACGAACCATTCCACCGATCCCTTGCGGCTCGACGGCGGCTTGGCATGCTTCACCGTCGTGAAGGCGCGCTTCATCGCCGCGACCAGCTGCGAATCCGCGCCGCCGGCGAACACCTTCGACACGAAGGTGCCGCCCGGCACCAGCACGTCGCAGGCGAAGGCGAAGGCGGTCTCGACCAGCGCCATCGTCCGCAGTGCGTCGGTCTGCGGATGGCCGACGGTATTCGCCGCCATGTCCGACAGGACGAGATCGGGTGCGCCGCCCAGCGCCTCCATCAGCCGGTCAGGCGCGGCATCGTCCATGAAGTCCATCTGAAAGATGGTGACGCCGTCGATCGGATCGACCGGCAGCAGGTCGATGCCGACCACCGCCGCCTTGGGCAGCCGGCGCTTGATCACCTGGCTCCACCCGCCCGGCGCGATGCCCAGATCGACGACGCGCTTGCTGTTGCGGATGATGCCGAACTTCTCGTCCAGCTCGATCAGTTTGTAGGCGGCGCGGCTGCGATAGCCCTCCGCCTTCGCGCGTTTGACGTACGGATCGTTGAGCTGGCGTTCGAGCCAGCGGGTCGATTGCGCGGTCCGCCCGCGCGCGGTCTTGACGCGGGTGCGCAACCCGCCGCCGTCTCTGCTCACGACGTCATTCCGTTCACGGTCTGGGGCTCCCCATCAGGCGCCTGAGGATGCCCTCGCGGATGCCGCGATCGGCGATGCCGAGCCGCTCGGCCGGCCACAGGTCGAGGATCGTCTCGAGGATCGCGCAGCCGGCGACGACCAGGTCGGCACGCTCGCTGCCGATACAGGCGAGCTTGGCGCGCTCCGGCACAGCCATCCGCGACAAATCGGCGCTGATCCGCCGCATCGCCTGCGCCGGCACTATCAGTCCGTCGACCTGGGCACGGTCGTAATGGCTGAGGCCGAGGTGGACGCTGCCCAAGGTCGTCACCGTGCCGCTGGTGCCGAGCAGCCGCGGCCGCGGCGTGCCCTGCGGCAGTCGCGCGGCGAAGCCGGCGAAACTGTCCGCGACGATGGTCCGCATCCGCCCGTAAGCGGCGAGCCGCTCCGCCTCGCTGTCGCCGATCCCGCCGACGCTCTCGGTCAGCGAGACGACGCCCCAGGGCGCCGAATGCCAGTCGAGCACGCGCGGCATCTGGCCGCGGGGCGTGTCGATCAGCACCAGCTCGGTCGATCCGCCGCCGATGTCGAAGACTAGGGCGGGGTCATCGCCCGGCTCGATCAGCGCGTGGCAGCCGAGCACCGCGAGCCGCGCCTCCTCCTCCGCCGAGATGATGTCGAGGTGGATGCCGGTTTCCTGATAGGCGCGGGCGATGAAGTCCGGGCCGTTGGCGGCGCGGCGGCACGCCTCGGTGGCGACCGATCGCGCCAGCGTGACGTTGCGGCGTTTCAGCTTGTCCGAACAGACGCGCAGTGCCGCGATCGTCCGCTCGATCGCCGCGTCCGACAGCCGGCCGGTGGCGGCGAGCCCCTCGCCCAGCCGGACGATGCGCGAGAAGGCGTCGACGACGGCGAAACCGTCACCCTGCGGCCGCGCGATCAGCAGCCGGCAGTTGTTGGTGCCGAGGTCGAGCGCGGCAAAGGCCTGCGCGTCGGACCAGCGGCCGCGCTGCGGCCGGCTCGGCGCCGTTCGGGCAGGCGCGGCGGCCTGCCGGTACGGCATTCGGGCGGATCGATCCCCCATTGCCGTGTCACTCTTTCATTTCTGTTCTGCCGGCTCAGGCACTTGGCCCGATCGGTGCTTACCCCCTAGGTAGCGTGCCTTGGC
>JAEWJQ010000168.1 GCA_023386515.1 Pseudomonadota bacterium
GGCGTGTCGAGCGCCACCTTGCCCTGTTCGACCAGCATCATGAAGGCGACCGAGGTGATCGGCTTGGTCATCGACGCGATGCGGAACAGCGATCCTTCGTCGACGGTCGCGCCGCCGTCGCGGGCCGCGCCCTGGTGCGAGAAATGCACGATCTCGCCGTCGCGGGCGATCAGCAGCTGCGCATGCGGCAGCCGGCCGCTGTCGAGATAGCGTTCGGCGATGAACGCGTCGATCGCCGCCAGCCGTGCGGAAGCGAAGCCCCGGCCGTTCATGCGATCTCTCCTCATCCCATACCTCAACTTCGAATTCGAACGTCTAACCACGGTTGGGTGGGGGAGATCAACAGTAACCTTCCGTCGAAACGAGCATTTTGCGGCAACCTGCTCCGGTGAGGATATCGACTGTACCGTACGAACGCGGCGCAGGCTGAAGAAGAGCGCTTCCGTCCTTCGAAAATGCGCTAAGACGAACGGTGATGATCGACGATCCCGTAGCGCCCGCCGCTTCCCTTTCCGCGCAAGACGAAGTGGCGCTGGGCGCGCCGCTGGTGCCGGGGTCGGACGAAATCGGGCGGATCGCGCAGCGGCGGGACCGGTTGCTCGCCGCGCTGACGCTGATCGCCGGCATCGGCCTTGCCGTCGGCACGCCGTTCGCGCTGAAATCGGGCGCCGAATTCTTCCTGCCGCTGACCGCATCGCTGGTCATCGCGATCGCATTGGTGCCGGTGCTCGAATGGCTGGAGCGGCGCGGGCTGCCGTCCGCGCTCGCCGCGCTGATCTGCCTGTTCGTCTTCCTGGTCGTCGCCAATATCGCGATCGCGGCGATCGTCGTGCCGGCGACCGACTTCTTCCAATTGCTGCCGAGCCGGATCAGCCGCATCCAGCACAATCTGTCGCCGCTGCTCGATCTCTATTCGACGCTGGAAAAGTCGGTGAACAAGATGTTCCGGCAGATCGCATCGAGCCCGCCACGCCAGCCGCAGACCGCCGCGGTGTCGCCGCCCAGCTCGATCCTGGAGCTCGCCGCGACCTCGGCGCCGACGGTCATCGTCCAGTTCCTGTTCGGCGTGCTGATCGTCTTCTTCTTCCTGTCCGGCTGGACGCGGATGCGGCGGCGGACGATCACTGGCCGGACCAGCTTCGACGGCGCGATGGCGACGGCGCGCGTGATTCAGGACGTGGTGGACGACGTGTCGGCCTATCTCGGCACGATCACGGCGATCAACATCACCTTGGGCCTCGTCGTCGCCGGGGCGCTCTACTTCATCGGCATGCCGTCGCCGCTGATGTGGGGCGGCATCGTCACGCTGCTCAACTACATCCCCTATTTCGGCCCGGTGATCGCGATGGTGCTGCTCGCGGTCGGCGGGATGATGGTGTTCAGCGACATATGGGTGGCGATGCTGCCGCCCGCGGTGATGATCGGCTGCCATCTGGTCGAGGCGAATGCGATCACGCCGCTGATCGTCGGGCACCGGCTGACGATCAGCCCGCTGATGATCCTTATCTCGCTGAGCTTCTGGGGCTGGGTCTGGGGCACGGCGGGGGCGCTGCTGGCGGTGCCGCTGCTGATCATCATCCAGACCGTGCTGGGCGCGGCGGGCAAGCCCGACATCGCCGGCTTCCTGTTCGAACACGGCACGCTGGTGCAGCAGGAGCGCGCGCGTCGACGGCGAAACGAGGCGGGCGAAGAATAGGCCGTTGACACCCCGTTGGGGTTCGCCTAGTCGGCGCGCCTCAACGCTTCCAAGCGGGTGTAGCTCAGTTGGTTAGAGCGCCGGCCTGTCACGCCGGAGGTCGCGGGTTCGAGCCCCGTCACTCGCGCCATCCCTTTGCGGATGGCCGGATCAGCCGCGAAATGCAGTGCGCCAAAGCGCCGCGTATCGATACGCGGGTGTAGCTCAGTTGGTTAGAGCGCCGGCCTGTCACGCCGGAGGTCGCGGGTTCGAGCCCCGTCACTCGCGCCACGCTTCGTCGTAGAAGCGTTCCCTAATCGGAAAGTCTCAAAAGTCGCACCCGGAGCGCGCTGCGAAACGTCGCAAAGGTCGCGCCGCGCCGCCGTGCGAAAAGTCTCAAAAGTCGCGCGTGGCGCGGGTCAGGGAAACGCGCAGCGTGCTGCCGTTCCGCCGTGTTCGGCGTCCGATATGGTTCACGTCCCCGCCGGGGTGAGAAAGACGGGCGATCCTAGCAGCGCCGACGCCTGTAGGACAGCATCACCGCCAGCGGCCGGTTTCCATCCACAACAGCAGCGGCTTGAGCGGTGCGATCCATACGATCCCCGTCACCAGATAGAAGAGCGCCTGCAGCCACCACGGCCAGCCGCCGACGATGCCCGACAGGCTGGTGACGAGAACGCACCAGAGCGTGATCAGCGCGAGGATGGCGAACATGCCGGCGGGCTTGCGCCAGGTCGGGGTCATGGGACGATCCATTCCGATTCGGTGACGATGGCGTGAAGTGGCACGTCCCAGGGATCGGGCACCAGCCCGTCCGTTTCCTGCATCGACCAGGCGACGCCGATCCGCCACGCATCCGGATAGGCCGCGAAGGCGCGATCGTAATGGCCCGCGCCCTGGCCGAGCCGATTGCCGCGCCGGTCGAAGCCGACCAGCGGCGTCAGGATGATGTCGGGTGCCGCTTCCGGCGCCGATGCCGCGGGTTGGCGTAGGCCGAACGGGCCGATGGCGAGCGGCGCGCCCGGCGACCAGGCGAGAAAGCGGATCGGCGTGGCGCGATCGACCACGTGCGGCAGGGCGAGCGAGCAGCCGGCGGCGATGGCTGCTCGGGCGAGGGGGGCGGGATCGGCCTCGCTGCCCAGCGGCATGTACGCGGCGACGACGACATCCGGCGCGAGCCGGT
>JAEWJQ010000016.1 GCA_023386515.1 Pseudomonadota bacterium
CGGCATGTTCAGCCGGACCGGGACCGGCCCGGCATGGTAGACGACCAACGTGCCGTAGCCGCCGGGCAGCGCCCAATTGTCGTCGGTGGCGGCATCCTCATAGGCCGCCCAGTCGTGCAGCGACACCGCATCGAGCGGCGCGCCATTGGCATAGCCCGAGATGGCGTCGAGCATCGGTCGCCAGGGATCGTCGTCGGCGATGAAGGCGGACAGCGGCCGGTCGGGGCCGTCGAGTGCGTCGTGCGCCGCTTCGTCCCAGCGGTTCCAAGCGGCACGGAAGGCGCGCTGTTCGTCGGGCGGAAAGCCGAGGTCGCGCCACTGCACGCCCCAATTGGGCGAGGAGCGATCGACGGCGAAGCCGGCACGGTCGGCGATCTGTGTCCACGGATTGCGGCCGGCGGAATGGAGCCAGCCGCAGCCGGCATCGACGGGAATTGCGGTGTCGGCACCATCCAGGCCCTGACGTCCCCGCGACCATTCCGGCAGCCGCAGCGACCAGGTGCGCGCGCGTCCGCCGAGCTGCCCGCCGGCCTCGACCAGCAACACCTCGGCCCCTGCGTCATGCAGGTGCCGCGCTGCCGCGATCCCGGCCGCACCGCCGCCGATGACGACGGTGCGCATGGCGTCAGGCCGCGGCCAGCAGCCGCTTCTCGCCGGCGATGCGCATCATCGCCTTCTGCAGCTTCTCGAAGGCGCGAACCTCGATCTGGCGGACGCGTTCGCGCGACACGCCATAGACCTGGCTCAGTTCCTCGAGCGTCTTGGGATCGTCGGTCAGGCGACGCTCGGTCAGGATGTGCTTCTCGCGATCGTTGAGATCGTCCATCGCCGACACCAGCATGTCGTGGCGGACGTCCGCCTCCTGCGCCTCGGCGACGACCTGGTCCTGCAAGGGGCCGTCGTCCGCCAGCCAATCCTGCCACTGGCCCTCGCCGTCCTCGCGCATGGAGACGTTGAGCGACGTGTCGCCGCCCATCGCCATGCGGCGATTCATGCTGATCACCTCGTCCTCGTTGACGCCGAGGTCGGTGGCAATCTTGGTGACGTCCTCCGGCTTCAGGTCGCCGTCCTCGAACGCGTCCAGCTTGGACTTCATCCGGCGCAGGTTGAAGAACAGCTTCTTCTGCGCGGCGGTGGTGCCCATCTTCACGAGGCTCCACGAACGCAGGATATATTCCTGGATCGACGCGCGGATCCACCACATCGCATAGGTAGCGAGGCGGAAGCCGCGGTCCGGCTCGAACTTCTTCACGCCCTGCATCAGGCCGATGTTGCCTTCGGAGATCAGCTCCGACGTCGGCAGGCCATAGCCGCGATAACCCATCGCGATCTTGGCGACCAGGCGCAGGTGGCTGGTGACGAGCTGCGCCGCCGCCTCCGGATCGCCATGCTCCTGGAACCGTTTGGCGAGCATATATTCCTGCTCGGGCGCCAGGATGGGGAATTTCTTGATCTCGGCGAGGTAGCGGTTGAGGCTCTGCTCGCCGCCGAGGGCAGGGATCGTCGCGGGGACGTTGCTGCGGGCTGCCATGATCGTCATCTCCCTTTCCTGGGGTCGCCCGTCCCGCACTGCGGCAACGGGGACGCGAACCTATACGTGAAGCTCGGTGAACAGTTCCTGCATATCTGCAGGCATTGCGCTCTCGAAGGCCAGAGGTTCGCCCCGGATCGGGTGGATGAACCCCAGATGGGCCGCGTGCAAGGCCTGACGGCGGAAACCCAAGGTTTCGAGTAGCGCTTTCTGAGCACCTTTTGTTCTACCATAGACCGGGTCACCCAGCAAGGCGTGCCCGATCGAGGCCATGTGGACGCGCACCTGGTGCGTGCGACCCGTCTCCAGCCGGCATTCCACCAAAGCGGCGTCGCGCAGCGGCTGGATCGTCGTGTAATGCGTCACCGCGCGCTTGCCGTGCGCCTGGATCGCGATCTTCTTGCGATTGGCGGGCGAGCGAGCGAGCGGCGCGTCGACCGTTCCGGCGGGCGGCCGTGGGATGCCGCCGGTGATCGCGCGATAGCGGCGGTCGATGCTGTGATCGTGAAACTGGCGCGCCAGCCCCTCGTGCGCGCGATCGGTCTTGGCGGCGACCATCAGCCCGCTGGTATCCTTGTCGATACGGTGGACGATCCCCGGCCGCGCGACCCCGCCGATCCCCGACAGACTGCCGTGGCAATGGTGGAGCAGGGCGTTGACCAACGTTCCGTCGAGATTGCCCGCCGCGGGGTGGACGACCAGCCCCGCCGGCTTGTCGACGACGATCAGATGCTCGTCCTCATAGGCGACGACGAGCGGAATATCCTGCGCCTCGTTATGAGCGGGCGTCGGATTGGGGACGGCGACGGCGAAGCGCTCGCCCGCGGCGGCGCGCTTCGCCGGATCGCGGGCGAGCGCATCGCCCTGCGACACCGCACCGGCGTTGATCAGCACCTTCAGCCGCTCGCGTGACAGGGTCGGTACCGCATCGGCAAGCGCGCGATCGAGCCGCCAGCCATCCGCCGCCGGCTGAATCGTTGCTTCGATGATGGAAACCCCCCGGTCCATTGTCCTAGGATGTGGGGACGATGGCGGATATTGCAAGCGACCTGCTCGACCGGATCTTGGCGCATGCGGCGGCGACGCCGGGGCGGGAGGTCTGCGGTCTCTTGCTCGGCCATGGCGACCATGTCGAGCAGGTCGAGCCCTGCGCCAACGTCGCCGCCGATCCGACGCGTCATTTCGAGATCGACCCGTCCGCGCTGATCGCCGCCCATCGTGCGGCGCGGGCAGGGGGCGCGGCGGTAATCGGCCATTATCATTCCCACCCCAGCGGCAGCGCCATGCCGTCGGCGCGCGACGCGGCGGATGCGGCGCCGGACAGGGCCTTGTGGCTGATCGTCGCCGCGGGCGCGGTGCGGGCATGGCGGGCGGTGGACGCCGGTGCGGTGGAGGGGCGGTTCGCGGCGGAGCCTCTCGTCATCCTGCCCGACCAAGACGGCGGCAAAGGATAGCATTGCGCGGGCCGGAGGTGCGCGGCGCCGGTCGGGCCGGCGGCCGTCGAGGCCACCCCTTGCGCCGACCCACCGCCTCCGCCACACACGCACGCTCACCAACGAAGGCACCAGCATGTCCGTCAGCCCGGTCGATTTCGCCAGCCTGCTCTGTTCGCGGCTGTGCCACGACCTGCTTTCCCCCGTCGGCGCGCTCAACAACGGGCTCGAACTGCTCGGCGACGAGCCCGATGAGGAGATGCGCGCCCGCGTCTTCCAATTGCTGACCGACAGTGCGCGGACCTCGGCCAACAAGCTCAAGTTCTTCCGGCTCGCCTTCGGCGCCGCGGGCGGCTTCGGCGAGCAGGTCGAGGCGCGTGAGGCGCGGATCGCGATCGAGGCACTGGTATCCGACAACCGCCGTGCCACGCTCAACTGGCTGGTCGAGGCGCCGACGTTGTCGAAGACGGCGATCAAGGTGCTGCTCAACCTCGCGCTGATCGGCAACGAGGCGCTGGTCCGCGGCGGCACGCTCGACATCGCCGGTGAGGAAAACGGCGGCCAGGTCGAGATCGCGGTGAAGATGGAAGGACCGCGCATCGTCCTCGATGCCGAGGTCCGTGCGACGCTGACCGAGGGCGCGCAGGCAGGCGGCGTGACGCCGCGCGCGGCGGCCGCCTACCTCGTCCACACGCTCGTCGCAGAGGCCGGCGGCGCGGTGCAGGTGTCGCAACCGACGGACGATGTCATGATCCTCGGCGCGGTGTTCAACGCCGGCTGACCGGACGCCACGGCTAACCGCCTTTTAACCGGTTGCCGTCCATGAGCCTTCCCGAACCGACGGGGACCCATGGACGACCTGCTGCAGGAATTCATCGCCGAGACCCGCGAGACGCTGGAAGCGCTCTCGGGCGAGATCGTGGCGTGGGAGGCCGATCCGACCGATCGCGCGCGGCTCGATGCGATCTTCCGCTTCGTGCACACGGTGAAGGGAAGCTGCGGTTTCCTCGACCTGCCGCGGCTCGCCCGGCTCAGCCATGCCGCCGAGGACGTGCTCGCCGCGGTGCGTTCCGGCACGCGCAATCCCGACACCGCATTGGTCAACGCCGTGCTCGCGGTCGTCGACCGCATCGGCGAATTGGTCGAGGCGATCGATTCGGGCGCGCCGCTCGATGATTCGGCCGAGGATCTGCTGATCGCCGCGCTGGCGGAAGATGCCCGCCCCGCCGCGCTGGTCCAGTCGAACACCGCGGCACCCCGCCACAACAACCGCTCCGTTCGCCTCAACGTCGACCTGCTCGACCGGATGATGAGCGGCATGTCGGAGATGGTGCTCGCCCGCAACGAGCTCGCCCGGCGGCTGCGCGACGAACAGGTCGATCCATTGGTCGAGGCGGCGCTGGAACGCCTGTCGCTGACCGTCGCGGAAATGCGCGATACCGTCACCCGGACCCGCATGCAGAAGGTGGAGGCGCTGTTCTCCGCCCTGCCGCGCATGGTCCGCGACACTGCCGCCGAGCTCGGCAAGCAGGTGCAGCTGACCATCGACGGGGCCGAGGTCGAGCTCGACCGCGAGATGATCGAGCTGATGCGCGATCCCTTGGTCCATATCATCCGCAATGCGGTCGACCATGGGCTGGAGGCGCCCGCCGACCGCCTGCGGCTCGGCAAGAAGGAAGCGGGACGGCTGTCGGTGTCGGCGCGCCAATCCGGCAACCAGATCCTGATCGAGATCGCCGACGACGGTCGCGGCGTCGACGTCGACCGGATCGCCGCCAAGGCGGTGGCGCAGCGGATTCACACCGCCGCCGAGATCGGCGCGATGGATGCGACGGCGAAGCTCGACCTCGTCTTCCATCCCGGCCTGTCGAGCCGCGACACGGTGACGTCGATCTCCGGCCGCGGCGTCGGCATGGACGTAGTGCGCGCCAATCTGGAAAACATCGGTGGCCGCATCGAGCTGATCAACCAGCCCGGGCGCGGACTGACCATCGTCATCTACGTGCCGCTGACGCTGTCGATCATGTCGACCGTCGTGGTCGGCGCCGGCGACCAGCGGTTCGCGATCGCACGCCAGTCGGTCGAGGAGATCCTCAACATCACCGGCGACGCCGTGCGGATCGATCTGGTCGGCGAGGCGACGGTTGCCACGGTGCGCGGCCGGCGCTTGCCGATGGTGTCGCTGGGGGCGCTGCTCGGCCTGCCCGACCGCAGCGAGGGGCGCGGCAAGCTGGCGATCGTCGCGACCCGCGACGGCCATTATGCGCTGGCGATCGACACGGTGCTCGACACCGAGGAACTGGTGGTCAAGCCGGCCGCCCCGGCGGTGATGGCGACCGGCGTCTATGCCGGCCAGACGCTGCCCGATTCCGGCCTGCCGATGCTGCTGCTCGACGGTGCAGGAATCGCCGCGGTCGCCGGGCTGCGCTTCCAACGCGCCGCCGCGCAGGAAGAGGTGGCGGAGGCGGAGCACGAGAGCGGCGTCGCCGCCTTGCTGTTCGAGGACCTGGACGGCCAGCGGCGGGTGATGCCGCTCGCCGCGATCGACCGCGTCGAGACGGTGTCGGCGGAGGCGATCCGCCACACCGCCGGCCGGTTGCGGCTGGCGATCGGCGGCGCCTTGGTGCCGCTGCACTCCGTCGCGCCGGTCGGCGCCCGGCAGGCGGTGCCGGTGCTGCGCCTGACCGATGGCGACAGCGAGATCGCCTATGCGATCCACGAGCCGGTCGAGATCGTGACGCTGCCGCGCGACACGGCGCCCGCGGTCGAGGCGGGGCCGATCGCCGGCGTGGCGATCATCGGCGGCGAGCAGATCGAGATCGTCGACGCGCTGTCGCTGTTCGCCGACGTCGAGGCGGCGCCGCCGGTCGAACGATCCTGCTGGTTGTACAGCGAGGGCGGTGGCTGGATGGAAACCTTCCTGCGTCCCGCACTCGAAGCCGCCGGCTACAGCTGCGTCACCGATGCCGCGGCCGGCGTGCGCGCCGACATCGTCGTGACCATGGACGCCGCCGCCCCGCCGACCGCTGTGCCCGGCCGGGTGATCCGGTTGCGCAGCAGCCGTAGCGGCGAGGGCGACAGCATCTACCGTTATGATCGCCTGGCGTTGATCGCCGCACTGGCACGCGCCGTGGGGGAAAAGTGATGGACCTGTTCCTGATCGCGCAGATCGCCGGTCGCGGCGTCGCGATCGACACCGTGCAGGTCGACTCGGTGGTCGACCTTGCCGAGGTCGTCGCGGTGCCGCGCGCGACAGGCTCGGTTCGCGGTCTGGTGGCGCTTCGCAGCCGTGTCATTACCGTGATCGACACCGGCACCGCGCTCGGTCTGTCGCCGATGCCGGCGAGCGCCACCCGTGCCGTCATCACCCGCGTCGACGGGCATCATTATGCGATTTTGGTCGACGCGCTGGAGGATGTCGCCAGCTTCGAACGGCAGCCGCTCTCCATCGGCCTGACGCTCGATCGGGGCTGGGCCGCGGCGGGCACCGGCCTGGTGGAGCGCGACGGCGAACCGATGCTGGTGATCGATCTGTCGTGCCTGATTCCCCATCAGGCGCTGGCTGCATAACCGCGCGGGCGCCGATGAAGGCGCGGCGCACCAGCCTCTTAACGTCAAACTTACGCTTGGCCGCCCATAACGACGGCACGCGATTCGTACTCGAAAAGGCCACCGCATGAAGACCTGTCTCGTCGTCGACGACTCCAAGGTGATCCGCAAGGTCGCCCGGCATATCCTCGAGACGCTCGACTTCACCGTGACGGAAGCCTGTGACGGGCGCGAGGCGCTGGAAGCCTGCCTGGCATCGGCGCCCGACGTCATCCTGCTCGACTGGAACATGCCGGTGATGAGCGGCATGGATTTCCTGCGCGCGCTGCGCGAGGCGGACATCCCGACCCGGCCCAAGGTCGTGTTCTGCACCACCGAAAACGGCATGGCCTATATCCGCGCCGCGATCGAGGCGGGCGCCGACGAATACGTCATGAAGCCGTTCGACCGCGACACGCTCGAATCCAAGCTCCAGATCGTCGGCATCGCCTGATCCCCCGATCGCAACCGTCATGGCGCCGGCCATTTCCCCTGTCATGCCGCTCGTCGAAGGCGAGGATGGCGCAGCGCCGCTGCGCATCCTGATCGTCGACGACTCGGCCGTCGCCCGTGCGGTGATGGAACGCATCGTCGGCACCGCGCCGCGGTTCACGGTGATCGGCAGCGTCGCCACCGTCGCCGGCGCCCACGAGGTCTTGGCACGGACGCGCGTTGATTTCGTGCTGCTCGACGTGCAGCTGCCCGGCGTCGACGGGCTGACCGCCTTGCCCGATCTGATCGCCGCCGGCCGCGGTGCACGCATCCTCGTCGTCTCGTCGCAGGCGACCGAAGGCGCCGCCACCACCCTCCAGGCGCTGGCGCTCGGCGCCGCCGACACGCTGGTCAAGCCGGTGGCGGGCGGGCGGATGAACGTCTTCGCCGACCAGCTGATCGACAAGCT
>JAEWJQ010000076.1 GCA_023386515.1 Pseudomonadota bacterium
CACATCGGCCGCGGCCTCTATTACGGCTCGTACAAGGCGCCGCGCGAGATGGTGTGGCTGCTCGGCGTCGTCATCTTCCTGCTGATGATGGCGACCGCCTTCATGGGCTACGTCCTTCCCTGGGGCCAGATGAGCTTCTGGGGCGCGCAGGTGATCACCGGCTTCTTCTCGGCGATCCCCCTAGTCGGCGAGACGATCCGCGTCTGGCTGCTGGGCGGCTTCGCGCCGGACAATGCCGCGCTCAACCGCTTCTTCTCGCTCCACTATCTGCTGCCGTTCGTGATCGCGGGCGTGATCATGCTGCACATCTGGGCGCTGCACATCCCGGGCTCGAACAACCCGACCGGCGTCGAGGTGAAGGACGAGCAGGACACGGTGCCCTTCCACCCCTATTACACGGCGAAGGACGGCTTCGGGCTCGGCGTCTTCCTGCTGATCTTCGCGCTGTTCATCTTCTTCAGCCCGAATTTGCTCGGCCACCCGGACAATTATATCGAGGCGAACCCGCTCTCGACCCCGGCGCATATCGTGCCCGAATGGTATTTCCTGCCGTTCTACGCGATCCTCAAGAGCTTCACCGCCGACTTCATCCTGCCGGCGAAGCTGTGGGGCGTGCTGGCGATGTTCGGGTCGATCCTGCTGCTGTTCTTCCTGCCGTGGCTCGATTCGTCGCCGGTGCGTTCGGCCAACTACCGACCGAAGTACCGCATCTTCCTCGGCATCCTGCTCTTCGACGTGCTGGTCCTCGGCTATGTCGGCGGCGCCGAGCCGCTCGCGCGCAACGTCATCATGGGGCAGATCGCCGCGGCTTATTATTTCGCGCACTTCCTCATCATCCTGCCGTGGGTCGCCCGCTCGGAACGCCCGCGCCCGCTGCCCAATTCGATCACCGAGGCGGTGCTGGCGAAGCACGGCGGCACCAGCATCGCGCACAGCGCGGCGCAGGCCTGATCCGGCCCAGGGGGAACAGAACACATGGTCCGTCTCATTTCATCCCTGGTCGGCGCGGCGTTCGTCTTCGTGCTGGCGATCGCGCTGTTCGGCACGGTCAAGACCGCGATCACCGAACCCGCCAAGGAAGGCCCCGAAAAGGTCTTCCACCTGCATCCGGAGAACATCCACCTGCCGTCCGCCGGCTGGTTCGGTAAGTTCGACAACCGCCAGCTGCAGCGCGGCTTCCAGGTCTACAAGGAAGTCTGCTCGGCCTGCCACAGCCTGAAGTTCGTCTCGTTCCGCGACCTCACCAAGATCGGCTATTCGGAGGCCGAGGTGAAGGCGATCGCCAACCAGTGGCAGATCGAACAGCCGAGCGTGAACGCGGAGACCGGCGAGCCCGCGACGCGCAAGAACCTGCCGTCGGATCGTTTCCCCTCGCCCTTCGCCAACGAGGTCGCCGCGCGCGCCGCGAACAACAATGCGCTGCCGCCCGACCTGTCGCTGATGACCAAGGCGCGGGAGGACGGGCCGAACTACGTCCACGCCTTGATCACCGGCTATGCCAATCCGTCGCCGGCGCTAAAGCGTGAGTTCCCGGATTTCACGACTCCCAAGGGGCTGCACTACAACCCCTATTTCGCGAACCTCAACATCGCGATGCCGCCGCCGCTGACCCAGGACGGCCAGGTGACCTATTCGGACGGCACCAGGGCGACCAAGGATCAGATGGCGCGCGACGTCGCCGCCTTCCTGACCTGGACCGCCGAGCCGAACCTCGAAGCGCGCCACGCTGCCGGCCTGGCTGCGATCATCTTCATCGGCATCTTCATCGTGCTGGCCTGGGGCGCCTATCAGAACGTCTGGCGCGACGTGAAACATTGATGCCGGTCGCCTGACGGGCGAGCGGATGCACGGGGCGGGTGACGCAGGCAGCGTCGCTCGCCCGCGTCGTTTCAAGGTACCATCCATCCTGTCATCCCCGCCTCCGCGGGGATGCTGGCAGGAGAGCGGCATGCGGGAGTCCGTAAGCACGGCGTCACCCACCATTGACCCGGCCACCGCCGCACGCGACACGGCGGCCATGAACGACGACCTCAAGGCGCTGATCCGCACTATTCCGGACTTCCCCAAGCCCGGCATCCAGTTCCGCGACATCACCACATTGCTGCTCGACCCGCATGGCCTCGCCGAGACGGTCCGGCGGATGGCCGCCGCGACGATCGGTCCGGTCGATCTCGTCGCCGGGATCGAAGCGAGGGGCTTCCTGTTCGCCGCCGCGCTGGCGGTGCCGCTCGAGGCCGGCGTGCTGCTGATCCGCAAGGACGGCAAGCTGCCCGGCGCGACGATCGCGGAGGATTACGCGCTGGAATATGGCCAGGACCGGATCGCGATGCACGAGGATGCGCTGGTACCGGGCCAGCGCGTCCTGCTGGTCGACGATCTGATCGCAACCGGCGGCACCGCGCGCGCGGCGATCCGTCTGTTGCGTAAGGCGGGGGCCTCGGTCGAGCAGGCGCAGTTCGTCATCGACCTGCCCGATCTTGGTGGCGCGGCGGCGCTCGCCGCGGACGGCGTGCGCGTCGACGCGCTGTTCGCCTTTCCCGGCCAGTGATGACGCAGCTCGCGTCCCGAACTGCAACGCTTCAGTAACCATTCAGCCGGAACCAGCGATGATCCGCCCTCGTTTTACGACGATCGGCGCGTATCGGCCATTCAGCTCGCGCCCGCGTATTGGGAGAGCATCATGATCCTCAAGCGTCTCGGCCTCCTCGGCCTGATCCTCGGTGCCGGCCTCGGCACCGCCGCCTGCACCGACGGCTATGGATATAGCGGCGTCTCCGTCGGCTATGGCACCGGCTATTACGACGGCTATGGCGATCCGTACGGCTATGGCGGCTACGGATACGGCTACCCGAGCTATTACGGTTGGTACGGGGACTATTATTACCCCGGCACCGGCGTCTACGTCTACGATCGCTACCG
>JAEWJQ010000083.1 GCA_023386515.1 Pseudomonadota bacterium
AACCGGTATATGCGGCACCCAGCTTCGACGCCTTCGCGCATCGCCCGCCCTTCCAGCCGCGCCGCAATCCGTCGCGACGGCGGACGGTGCTGGCGATCGTCGCCGGGCTGCTAATGCTCGCCGCCGCGGCCGCGATCCTCTGGGTCGGCGCGCCCGGCTTGTTGGCGCGCGCCGGACTACCGGTGGCGAGCGAATCGCCGTTGCGTCTGAAGGACAATCCGATCGAGCGGCGCGAGCTGGAGAACGGATCCGAACTGTTCGCGGTCAGCGGCCAGGTCACCAATCCGTCGGGCGAGCGCCAGCGCGTTCCCGACATCCGCGCCGAATTGCGCGACGCGCAGGGGCGGATCGTCTACAGCTGGACGATCACGCCGCAGCAGCGCACGCTCAATCCGGGCGCGTCGATCGACTTCAACTCGGCGAAGCTCGACGTGCCGTCCAATTCCAAGCGGCTCGAGCTCAGCTTCGCCGGCGAGGACGGCCGCTGAACTTTTGATGACGATGCCGTGAAAACGGACGTTGCGCGGACCAAAACCCTTTGCTAGGGGCCTGCGCCTGCCAAGACGCCGGTCGATCCGGTGTTCTCATCACGTGCGGTCGTGGCGGAATTGGTAGACGCGCAACGTTGAGGTCGTTGTGGCCGAAAGGCCGTGGAAGTTCGAGTCTTCTCGACCGCACCATTATGTCCGGCAGCATCAGGACAGCCCCGCCGGGGCCCGGTCAGCTGCCGTCGAGCACCTGCGACAGGCTGGTCAGCGGCAGCGGCGTCGAAAAGCGGAAGCCGAAACGGTCACCGCGTGTCCAGCAGACCACGCCGAAGCATAGCGCCTTGATCGCGGGCAGCAGGATGCTGCCCGCCTGCCCGACCTGCACCGTCTCCTCGGCCGCAAGCTTCACGCCGCCGGGCGAGATGTCGAGAATGTCGACGGCGAACCGCCGCTCGCCAATACGCACGCTGCTCGCCGCGTGCATGGCGAAGCGCGGGGTGCGCATCACCATCCCGCTTTCGTCCCGCAGGCAAAAGACGCGGGTCAGATCCTGGGGCGCGTCGAACGCGACGCCCGCCTTGAAGCCGTTGACCCAACGTACCGTCGCCCGCACTTCGGGCAGGCCGCGAACCTCGATGAACAGCACGTCGTCGACGAAGGGCGGCGTGGTGAACCGTGCCATCAGCCCGCTGGCGGAAATGTCGTGGACCAGGCAGGCGAATTCCCCGCTGTCGCCGCGCACCCGCCCGACGAGCAACACGGTGGCGTGGCGCCGATCCTGGCGGCGATCGTCGAGCGACGGCGCGAACGGCGGCGCCGCGAACTGGGGTGGCAGCAGCGTCGGTTGCATCGTCACGCCTTTCCGGTGCGTGGCAGGGGAGAACAGGGAAACGGCCCGGCGGCGGCGCGGAGCAACCGCGAGCGGAATTTGACGCGCTGCCAATAGGTCGCATCGGCGAGTTGCCAACGGCCGACGGCGGCGGCGGCATAGCCGTCGATCAACGCCTCCGCATCCTCGCGCGGCATCTGCGCGAAACGCAGGGCCAGCGTCTCAAGCGGGGGCAACGCCTCCAGCGCGGGCAGTGTCCTGAGTGCGATTTGGGGAGCAGGTATCATCGGCATCACCGTCCAAAGAGGGCACGCGTCGCACCACGCAGCGACGATTGGTCGAACTTGAGGCGCAGGGTCAGATACGGACCCTGACGGGTGTAGCGGTCGTCGGAGAAATCCCGGTCGCGATAGCCGGACAGATTATAGCCGGCGCTGAGCCACAGATTGGGCGCGGGCGAGACCCCCGCGGTCGGCCCGCCGCTCCAGGACCAGGCGCCGCGATTCCAGGCATGCTGCACCGATCCCGCAACGCCGATGTCGAAACGGGTGCCGATGTCCTGGCGAAGGTCGAACCCGACGACGTCGATGAAGCCATCGTAGACGTCGTCGGCGAAGCGGCCGCGGACGTATTTCGCGCCGTGATAGACGGTGCCTTCGAAGCCGTGGCCGAGCCCCTCCGGACCGCTGCGATAGTTGAGCGCGAGATTGTTGATCGCGCGGAAGGTGATCTGCGCGCTGGCACCATTGGCTGGCACGCCCAGCACGTTGGCGTCGGTGAAGCCCGCGTCGGCGCGCTCGTGGCGCAGCTCGAACCGTTCGAGCAGCGACCAGCGGCTGTCGAGCGGGCGCCAGGCGAGCGCGAGATCGGCCGAGGCATAGGCGGCGACCGCGCCCGTGCGGTCGGTGGCGGTATAGGCCTTCAGGCTGGAGGCCAGCGTCTTGCCCTCACCGAGCGTGCGCAACAGGCTGGTGGTGAGGCCGATCCGATCCTCCTCTGCCGAGGCGCGATACTCGATCCGGCCGGTCCACGACCAGCGCGCCGCACGATAGGTCGCGCCGAGCGTGGCGGCCGTGAAGTCGCCCTGCATCTGCGTCGCCTGCCCCGCCTGGCCGACCAAGCCGCCGGAGGCGACCGGCTGGAAGGCGTTGATCACCGCGCCCTTGGGGATGCTCCCGCGGACCGTGTTGGAGGCATCGAGCGTCGCGTCGACGGTCCACTGCTTGCCGAGCGGCAGCGACTGGCTGAGCCCGTATTGCGCGTAGGTGCGGCCGCCATTCTCGCCGATCGCTTGTTGATTCAGGGTGCTCATCAGCTTGGCGCCGGTCCAGGGCGCGACGTCGAAGCCGAGCTGGGCGGTATGGGCGGTGAAGGCGGCGCCGTCGGCGATCTCATAGCCGGTGAGCAGGCGGATGCCGGGCTTCACCTTCCACGCGGCGGTGAGCTGGTGGCGGACGGGGAAGTCGACCGACGACTTCTGGCCGCCGGGTGCGAATTGCGTCTGGCCGGCGAGGGTCAGGGCGCCGTCGAACAGCACCTGCGTGCCGCCGAGCGTCAGCAGGCGTGAATCGCGGTCCTTGCCGTCGATGCCGCGGTCGGACGCGAACTGGCCGCCGACGAAGAGCGTGCCCGTGGCGCGGCGATAGTCGAGGCGGACCTCGCCCGCGGTGCGGGTCGCGGCGCTCGCCAGCATATCCTGATACCAGGCGGTGCCGGTCACCGACAGGCGCTTGCCGAGCGCGAGATGGCCGTCGACGCCGACCTTGCGCGTGCCCGCCTCGACGAGGTTCTGCTGGCCGACGCCGAACCCGCCGTCCTGCTGACGGACATAGCCGATGAGGTCGAGGCCGCCGCCGTGATGTTCGGCCTCGGCAAGATAGGCAAGGCCGCCCGACAGGCCGGTCTTGCCGCCGGTGGCGATCTCACCACGCAATTCGGTAGCGCCGAGGCGGGCGCGGATGTCGGCGCCGGCGACGGTGGCGTTGCCGATCGTCTCGTCGCGCAGTCCGCTGGCGCCGATCTCGACCCGGCCGACCTTGGCGG
>JAEWJQ010000099.1 GCA_023386515.1 Pseudomonadota bacterium
GAACCCCACACCAACGTGACGATCGCGAACGGGATCAGGATTGCCGCGCGGGTCGATTGCGGCGGCGCGGCCTCGCTCATGAGCCGAGCCTCACAGCGCGGCGATCGCGGCGGCGAGCCGCGCGACGTCGTCCCGGTCGCTGTCCCAGGCGGTGACCAGCCGGATCTCGCCCGGCGCCCAGTCGTAGAAGTCGAAGCCCTGCGCGCGCAGCGCCCCTGCTTCGTCGGGCGTCGCACGCAGGAACACCTCGTTCGCCTCGACCGGATGGACCAGCCGCGACCCCGCCGCCCCGGCCAGCGCCGCGGCGCGCGCATTGGCGGCGCGGCCATTGGCCAGCCACAGATCGTCCTCCAGCATCGCCAGCACCTGCGCGGCGAGATAGCGTCCCTTGGAGAAGAGCAGGCCGGCGCGCTTGCGGCGGTATTTGGTCACGGCGGCCAGATCGGGGCGGAAGAAGACGAGCAATTCCGCGCTCATCGCGCCGTTCTTGACGAAGCCGAACGACAAGGCGTCGACGCCGGCGCGCCACGTTACCTCGGCCGGCGCGCAGCCGAGCGTCGCCACCGCATTGGCGAAGCGCGCGCCGTCCATGTGCAGGCCGAGCCCGCGCGCCCTGGCGAGCGCGCCGATCGCGGCGACCTCGTCCGGCGTGTAGACGCGGCCATATTCGGTGGCGTTGGTGATCGAGACGGCGTGCGGCTGCACCCGGTGGACATCGTCGGGGATCGCGTCGATCACCGCCGCGATCGACTGCGGCGTCAGCTTGGCGCCCTCGCCGTCGGCGAGGAACAGCTTGGCGCCATGGGTGTAGAATTCGGGCGCGCCGCCCTCGTCATTCTGGATATGTGCGTCGCGGTGGCAGACGACGCCGCCGTGCGGCGGGCACAGAGCGGCCAGCGCCAGGCAATTGGCGGCGGTGCCGGTCGGCACCCACAGCGCCGCGACCTCTGCGCCGAACAGGTCGGAGACGCGCGCGTCGAGCGCCTGCGACCGCGCATCGCCGTCATAGGCGGTGTCGAGCGTGTTGGCCTCGGCGATCGCGGCCATCACCAGCGGATGAACGGCGGCGGCATTGTCGGAAAAGAAGCGCATGCCCGCGTCCATGCGGCGGCGGCGCGTCGCATCCAACCGAGAAAATGCGCGTCACCGCCCGGACATCTTTCGCAATTTTCTTGCGATGTGTCTTTTCCACAACACTCGTCGCCGGTCGCGCAGCGCCGGTGTGTGAAATAGTGATGGAGATCACGATGTTCGGTTGGATCATGGGCGGCCTGCCCTATCGCACGACACTGACCTGGCGTGACGACGGGCGACCGACGGAGCCGGTCGCGGCGGCCGGCAACGGACGGGCGGTGCAGCCGTGAAGATGTTCCCGCATCCGACCCCGCAGCCCGTGCCCCAGCCGGCCATACCACTGATCGACAATCCCTTCTCCCCGGAAATCGTCGCCAACGGCGTCTCCGGCCTGTCGGTGATCAACGGCATCGTCATGATCACGCTGGAGACGGTGCATTGCGACCATAGCAAGGCCGAACCGCAGCTGGAGCGGGTCGTGGTCGGCCGCGTCGCCGCCTCGGTGCCCGCAGCGCAGGCGCTGATGACCGGCCTCTACCAATTCCTCGCCCAGCACGGGCTCAATCCGTTCCACGACGCCGGAGGCGCGACATGCCAGTGACCTATCTGCCGCTCGACCGATTCCGCGCCCGCTCGCTCGCCGCCCCGGCGATCCGGGTCGTGCTGCATCCCGCCGCGGGCGCGGGCATGCCCGCAGGACGCGTGATCGCGCGGCCCGCCGTCTCGATGACCTGAGCCCAGCCAGCAAGGCCGACATCGACGGTCATCCCGCCTGCCGGCCGGACGACCGCCGGACGGCTCAGCCCTCGATCACATGCGGCACGAAGCGTGCGGTATTGCCGGTGATCAGGCCATCCTCGCGGATGCCGAGGCCGGCGGGCGCGCCGTCGACGATCCAGCTGCCGATCACCGGGAAACAGCCTGGCGCCGGTTCGGGCAGCGGGTAGAGCGCCTGATAGACATAGCTCTGGTCGGCATAGGCGCCATCCGCCTCGGCGACGACGCGACCGCCGCGGCGGATCGAGACATTGGCGCCCTCGCGCGCGAGCAGCGGCTTGGCGACGGCATCGCCGTCGGGGATGTCGAAGCTCGCCGGCAGCAGATTGGGATGGCCGGGATTGAGCTGCCAGAGGATCGGCAGGATCGCCTTGTTCGACCAGATCATCTTCCACACCGGCTCGATCCACAGCGTGCTGCCGGTGGCGAGGCTGTCGGCGAGCTGCGGCGCAAAGGCCTCGCGCGTCAGCCATTCCCAGGGATAGAGCTTGTACAGCGCGGCGATCGGCGCATCGTCGGCGTCGACGAAGCGGCCGGCGTCATGGTCCCAGCCGATATCGTCGACCAGCAGCGGCACCGTCTCGATCCCTGCCGCCGCCGCCGTGTCGCGCAGATAGGCGACGGTCAGCGCGTCCTCGCCGCTGTCCTCGTCGGCATGGGTGAAGTGGACGCGTGGCGGCAGATAGTCCGCCAGGTCGCGCCACTTGGCGACCAGCGCCTCGTGCAGGCCGTTGTATTGGCCGAGGGCGGGGAAGACCTCTTGTTTCCAGTCCCACTGGACCACCGCCGCCTCGAGCAGCGAAGTCGGCGTGTCGCAGTTGAACTCGAACAATTTGGGCGGTCCGGCGCCGTCATAGCCGAGGTCGAAGCGGCCGATGTTGAGCGCCGGCGGCTCGGCGGCCCAGGCGTCGCGGATCGGCTGGTGGAAGGCGGGCGGGATGTCGAACCGGGCGAGCAAGGCGGGATCGGTGAGGATCGCGTCGCCGGCGGCGAGGAACAGGCGGTAGAGTTCGGCGGTCGCCGCCTCGATCGTATCGATCTGCGCCGCCGTGAAGCGGTAATGGACGCTCTCGTCCCAATAGGGGCGGCCATCGGCGGTGTGCCAGATCAGCCCCTGCC
>JAEWJQ010000136.1 GCA_023386515.1 Pseudomonadota bacterium
CGGGCTCGGGGGGCGCGGGGGCGCGGGCCTGCCGATCACGCTTCCGTGAAGAAATTGGTATTGTTTTGGGCCAAATGTCCGGAACGGTAACAAAACAGCCGCAAAACGAATCTACGGGCCCCGCAGCGGCATCAGACCGCCAATCTATCCTGTGGGGGAACCATGAATTCGACGAACCCGACGCCGACCCGTCGGCGGCGCTCCGGCAGCCTGTGCGCGGCCTTCGGCACCACCGTATCCGCCGCCGCCCTGTCGCTGATCGCCACGCCCGTCGCCGCACTGGCGCAGACCGGCGGCGATGCCGCGGACGACGCCGCCCGCGCCAAGGCGGCGAGCGAGGCGATCACGGCGGACATCGTCGTCAACGGCCGCCGCGACCGCAGCGCCGCCGCCGAGGAAAAGGCGGCGAACGGCACGATCGACATCGTCACGGTGGGCGACGTCGCGATCAATTCGCAGACCAACGTCACCGACCTCGCGCGCCGCCTGCCCGGCATCTCCGTCGCCCGCGACCAGGCGCGCAACCAGAGCGCGACCGGCGAAACGCAATATGCGACGATCCGCGGCTTCGACGCGAGCTACAACAGCTATACGCTCGACGGCGTCCGCCTGCCGCAGACCGCGGGCAGCGGCCGGGCCATTTCGCTCAACCTGTTCTCGCCCTTCGCGATCGGCGCGATCGTCGCCGACAAGACGCCGGGCGCGGACAAGGACGCCGATGCGATCGCCGGCAACATCGACCTGCGCACGCCGACGGCGTTCGACTTCTCGACCGGTTTCGTGCGCGGCCGCGTGCTGGCGCAGGGCGCGGGCCTCGCGATCGACCGCAAGCAGGGCGGCTGGGGCGGCATGGTCGGTATCGACGCCGCCCGGCGCTTCGGCGCGGCGCACCAGTTCGGCGTCTATCTCGCCGGCTATTTCGAAGACCGCACCAACGCCGCCGAATCGACCGCGGTGCAGAACGACTATAAGACGACCGCGTTCAACGTCGGCACCGCCCGCGCCAACGGCGATGCGCTGTCGGCGGACGGCGTGCAGTGGAACTTCTACAACAACCGCATCCGCCGCTACGGCGCCAGCGGCGCGTTCGACATGCGCACCGAGCCGCTCGATCTTTACGCACGCGTCAATTACGCGACCTATCTCAACACCAACACGATGAACCAGACGGGGCTGCGCAACGAGCTGACCAGCGGCCAGACCAACCCCAATCCGCGCCGGACGCTGAGCAACGGGAGCACCACCACGGCCTATAATGCCGCCGGCGTCTACACGCCCTACGGCATCAACCCCGCCAGCTATTTCCGCACCGAGGACGTCGAGCAGGCACTGTTCAGCGCGCAGATCGGCGCCAAGGCGCACTGGAACGGCGTCACCGCCGCGCTGGAGGGTGCCTATGCCGACGGCCGTTTCGACCAGCCGCAGCGGATCGAGGCGGCGTTCCGCGGCATCGCCTACAATGGCGCGGCCGGCAACACCGGCGCGGCGACCGAGGGATTGACCGTCGACCTCAGCGATCCGCGCTCGCCGCGCCCGGTGCTGTCGAGCGGCGCCGCCGCCTATATCGGCACGCTCGACCGGCCGACGCAGCTCTATATCCAGCAGGGCTACGACTATCTGTCGGAAACCAAGAAGACGCTGCGCGGCAGCATCGGCTGGAGCGGCGACGACTGGCTGCGCAGCATCAGCGTCGGCGGCCTGTACGAGGATTCGCATCGCCTCGGCCGCAGCCTCGCGCCGGACAATACCCGCTACCGCTTCCTGACGCCGCTGCAGAACGGCACCGTCCAGGGGCCGTCGGTCAGCCAGTATTTCGGCGACGTGCTGAAGAGCTTCCTCGACTATTATCCGGCGCGGCCGATCAAGGTGCTGTCGCGCAGCCAGCTCGACGCGCAGGTCAGCCAGTACGTCAACCTCGCCACCGTCTCGGCGGCGACGATCAACCAGGGGCTGCTCGACGGCACCGAAAAGCGCAAGGCGCTCTACGCCACCGCGACTCTCGGGCTCGGCACGTTCGAGCTGATCCCGGGCATCCGCTACGAGGACAATGCGTTCGACGCGCGCTTCTTCCTGTCGGATTCGGACGGCGCGCGCTTCGTCAACGCCGGGCGCAGCTACCACCATGTCGATCCCAGCCTGCTCGCCGCGTGGCGCCCGGTCGATGCGGTCGTCGTCCGCGCCGCGGTCCGCTCCAGCTATGCCCGGCCGGCCTTCGACCAGCTCGCCGGGCCGACGCAGATCTCGCGCGACGCGGCGAGCAATGCGATCCTGTCGATCACCCAGCCCAACCCGAACCTGAAGCCGGTCGAGGCGTGGAGCTACGATCTCGGCCTCGACTATGATGCCGGCGTCGGCCGCTCGCTGCAGGTCGCCGTCTATCACAAGGACCTGCGCAACGTCCTGGTGCCGACGGGCACGCGCTCGATCGGCGATACAGTCGACGGCATCGTCTATATCCGCCCGGCGAACGGCGGCACCGGCAATGCCACCGGCATCGAGCTGTCGGGACGCTACACGATCGGCGATCTCGTTACCTCGCCGCTGCTCGGCGGCTTCGGCATCGGCGGCAACGTGACGTGGCAGCATACGCGCGCCAATTATACGATCGCCGCCAATGACGTGCGCACGTCGCAGCTGCCGAACGCGCCTGACCTCGTCTACAATGCCGAGCTGTTCTACGCCGCCGGCTCGGCGCGCGCCAATTTGTGGTACAATTGGACAAGCCGGGTGCTGGCGACGGTGCAGGACAGCCAGCCGGACATCTACCTGCAGCCGACCGGCGAGCTGAACGCCGGCCTCGCCTTCGAGGCGACCGATACGCTGGAGATCGGCGTCTCGGCGCGCAATCTGCTCGATCAGCATGCGCTGTGGTCGACGGTCGGCAAGTCGACGCGGTATATCGCCAACGATCGCAACGGCGGCTTCCTCAAGACGGGCCGGGTGTTCCAGTTCAGCCTCACGATGAAGATGTGAGCCGGACGCGATAAACCTCACCCGACGGGGGCCGGCCCGGGGGGGCGGGCCCCCCACGGTTAAACCCCGCGA
>JAEWJQ010000200.1 GCA_023386515.1 Pseudomonadota bacterium
GCCTCGAAGATGGTGTCCACGGGATCAGTGACTCGTTAGCTGAAAAGCTATTAAGCTGATCGGCTAACGATGGCAAGGGAACGCTTGCCTGAGAACGGCGCGAGCGTGCGCGCGCCGACGCGTCACCGGACACCAGCGCGCTTCCGCCCAGGCCGCGAGCAGATCGGGCGCCCACGCAGCGGCCGCCTGATCGGCGGTTTTCATTGGGGGCGGAACCCGAAGGAAAGCCGCCAAAAAAACGACGCGGGAGTGAATCCCGCGTCGTATCACGTCACACCGCGCTGCCACGCCGCTGGCTGCGCCTCGCTGCGCTTGGCGCACCGGCGGGGCGTGCCCCGCCTGCCGCCGTCAGAGCTTCTCGGTCAGCTCCGGCACGACCTTGAACAGATCGCCGACCAGGCCGATGTCCGCGACCTGGAAGATCGGCGCGTCCTCGTCCTTGTTGATCGCGATGATCGTCTTCGAATCCTTCATACCGGCCAGGTGCTGGATCGCACCCGAGATGCCGACCGCGATATAGACTTCCGGCGCGACGATCTTGCCGGTCTGGCCGACCTGATAGTCGTTGGGCACGAAGCCGGCATCGACCGCCGCACGGCTGGCGCCGACGCCGGCGCCCAGCTTGTCGGCGAGCGGCTCGATCAGCGTGTGGAAGTTCTCGCCATTCTGCAGCGCGCGGCCGCCGGAGACGATGATCTTGGCGCTGGTCAACTCGGGCCGCGCGTTCTGCGCGATCTCGGCATTGACGAAGCGCGACACGCCCGTGTCGCCGGTCGCCGCGATCGGCTCGATCGCCGCCGCACCGCCTTCGGCCGCGGCCTTCTCGAAGGCCGTGCCGCGCACGGTGATCACCTTCTTGGCGTCCGACGTCTGCACCGTCGCGATCGCATTGCCGGCGTAGATCGGGCGGGTGAAAGTGTCCTCGCTCTCGACCGACAGGATGTCGCTGATCTGCATGACGTCGAGCAACGCGGCGACGCGTGGCGCGACATTCTTGCCGGTGGTGGTGGACGGTGCGACGAAGGCATCGTGGTCGCCCATCAACTGGACCACCAGCGGCGCGACATTCTCGGCGAGCGCATGCGCATAAGCGGCATCGTCGGCAACGTGAACCTTGCCGACGCCGGCGATCTTCGCCGCCGCCTGCGCGACGCCGTCGACACCCTGGCCGGCGACGAGCAGATGCACCTCACCCAGTTTCGAAGCGGCGGTGACCGCGGCGAGCGTGGCGTCCTTGACGGCCGTGCCGTCGTGTTCGACCCAGACGAGCGTCTTCACTTGGCAATCCCCATCGCGTGCAGCTTCATGACCAGTTCGTCGACGTCGGCGACCTTGATGCCGGCGCTGCGCTTGGCCGGCTCGACCACCTTGAGAGTCTTGATGCGCGGGGTGACGTCGACGCCGTAATCGGCCGCCGTCTTCTGCGCGAGCGGCTTCGATTTCGCCTTCATAATGTTGGGCAGCGAGGCGTAGCGCGGCTCGTTGAGGCGCAGGTCGGTGGTGACGATCGCGGGCAGCGTGAACGTGTCCGTCTCGAGACCGCCGTCGACCTCGCGCGTCACCGTGACGCTGTCGGCGGCCAGCTCGACCTTCGAGGCGAAGGTGCCCTGGCCCCAGCCGAGCAGACCGGCAAGCATCTGCCCGGTCTGGTTGTTGTCGTCGTCGATCGCCTGCTTGCCGAGGATGACGAGCTGCGGCTGCTCCTCCTCGACGATCTTGGCGAGGATCTTGGCGACGCCGAGCGGCTCGACCTTCTCTTCCGACGTGACCAGGATGCCGCGGTCGGCGCCCATTGCCAGCGCGGTGCGGATCGTCTCCTGCGCCTTGGGCTCGCCGATCGACACGACGACGATCTCGGTCACGCCCTTGTCCTTCAGGCGGATCGCCTCCTCGACGGCGATCTCGTCGAACGGGTTCATGCTCATCTTGACGTTGGCGAGGTCGACCCCCGTCCCGTCCGCCTTCACCCGGGGCTTCACGTTATAGTCAAGCACGCGCTTGACCGGCACCAGCACCTTCATCAGCGTCCTTCCAGTCTTGGCCGCCGGAGCCGTTCGAAGGCTCCGTATCGGCGGCGGATATGGCGGTTTTCCGCCGTTTTCGCAAGTTCAGTACGGAAAAGCCCGCCTGACGTTACGGCATCCTTGCGCCCCAAACGCATCGGGCCCGGACATGGTGTCCGAGCCCGTGCAATTTGGTCGATCAGGATGCGTTGAGCATCACGCGGCCTTCTGGACCTCCGCGACGATCTTCTTCGCCGCATCGCCCAGATCGTTGGCGGGGACGATCGCCAGGCCGGAATTGGCCAGGATTTCCTTGCCCTTCTCGACGTTGGTGCCCTCCAGCCGGACGACCAGCGGCACCTGCAGGTTCACTTCCTTCGCCGCCGCGACGATGCCGTCGGCGATGATGTCGCAGCGCATGATGCCGCCGAAGATGTTGACCAGGATGCCCTTCACATTGGGATCCTTGAGGATGATCTTGAACGCCGCGGTCACCTTCTCCTTGTTGGCGCCGCCGCCGACGTCGAGGAAGTTGGCCGGGAACATGCCGTTCCACTTGATGATGTCCATCGTCGCCATGGCAAGGCCCGCGCCGTTGACCATGCAGCCGATGTCGCCGTCGAGCTTGATATAGGCAAGGTCGTACTTCGACGCTTCGATCTCGGCCGGGTCTTCCTCGGTCTCGTCGCGCAGCTCGGCGAGATCCTTGTGTCGGAACATGGCGTTCGAGTCGAAACCGACCTTGGCATCGAGCACCATCAGCTTGTTGTCGTCGGTGACGGCGAGCGGATTGATCTCGATCTGCGCGGCGTCGGTGCCGAGGAAGGCAGCATAGACCTTCGACGCCAGGCTCTGCGCCTGCTTGGCGAGATCGCCCGTCAGGCCGAGCGCCTTGGCAACGGCGCGGCCGTGGTGCGGCTGGAAACCGGTCGCGGGATCGACGGCGAAGGTGTGGATCTTCTCCGGCGTCGAATGCGCGACCTCCTCGATGTCCATGCCGCCTTCGGTCGAGACGACGAAGGCGACGCGACCGGTGGCGCGGTCGACCAGCAACGCGAGGTAGAATTCCTTGGCGATGTCGACGCCGTCGGTCACGTACAGGCGGTTGACCTGCTTGCCGGCCTCACCCGTCTGGATGGTGACGAGCGTGTTGCCGAGCATTTCGGTCGCGGCGTGGCGGACCTCGTCCTCAGTCTTGGCGAGGCGGACGCCGCCCTTGGCTTCGGCGGGCAGTTCCTTGAACTTGCCCTTGCCGCGGCCACCGGCATGGATCTGCGCCTTGACGACATAGAGCGGCCCGGGCAGCTTCTTCGAGGCTTCCACCGCTTCCTCGACGCTCATCGCGGCAAAGCCGGCCGGAACGGGCACGCCGAACTTCGCCAGCAGTTCCTTGGCTTGATATTCGTGAATGTTCATGGCCTGCCTCGCCTTGCATGACTATATGGAGAGTTGCGGCAAGCCCTTCGCACAGGCACGCTCGCGAATCCACCCCGGATTTACCGGGCATATCGCGCTTAATGCAAGTGCATCGCAGTAGACGGAATTGCAATGTCCTGGCCGATCGGCATCCTTCTCTTCGTGGCAACGGTGATTGGCATGGAAGGCTTCGCCTATGCCGCGCACCGCTGGATCATGCATGGGCCGGGCTGGTTCCTGCATGAAAGCCATCATCGCGCCCGCACCGGCAATTGGGAGCTGAACGACCTCTATGCCGCGATCTTCGCGGTGCCGTCCTTCATCCTGCTGCTCGGCGGCGTGCAGCTCGGCTGGTGGCCGGGCTTCGCTTGGATCGGCGCGGGCATCGCCGCCTATGGCGCGATCTATTTCGGCTTCCACGACATCATCGTGCACAAGCGGCTGCCGACGCGCTATCTGCCCAAGTCGAGCTACATGAAGCGGATCATCCAGGCGCATCGGCTGCACCATGTCGTGGAAACGAAGCAGGGCACCGTGAGCTTCGGCTTCCTGATCGCGCCGCGGCCGGAAGACCTGAAGGCGGAACTCAAGCGCCGGTCGCGCCGTGGCGTCCGTGCACCGCTCCGGTCCCCCGCGGCCGAGGCGCCGCTGGCCGACACATTGGCAGAAAAGTAACCATTGCGTGGCACCACGCGTGCCATGGAACAGCCGATCTTCAACGAACCGATCGAATCGCTGGATGGCGGCGATCACCGTCGCGCCTTGCGCAAGGCGGTGCGGATGCGCGCCCATCTGCGCGATCGCGGCCAGACGCGGTTCGAGATCGATGTCACCGACCTGTCCGAATCGGGGTTCCGCGCCGAGACGAGCTTCACCCTATGGCCTGGAACGGTCGTATGGCTGACGCTGCCGGGCCTCGCCGGGCTCGAGGCGGTGGTCGCGTGGCGCGACAAGTTCCATTATGGCTGCGCCTTCGCCAAGCCGCTTCACCCCGCGGTGTTCGAGCATATCATCGCGCTGTCGCAGCGCTAAGCGCGGCCACGCCGGCGCTGGTGCGGCCTTGCCGCAAACCTGCGACCGGACGGCGGGTCGGCAATGCCGAACCCGTCCGGCATCACGACGGGGGCGTTGCCGTCGTCGCTATTCCAGCGATCATCGCCGCATCAGGATACCGGCAAGGCTGTCGTCCGTCGGGTCGCGCCTTCCGCGCCCACTGGCCATGCCGGGTGCTGCGCGTGACGCGCATCGGCACGGACGTGGCCGCGCCTGCACCCGGCATCAGTCGAAGAGGCTACTGACACTGGTCTCGTCGGCGATCCGCTTGATCGCCTCGCCAAGCAGCGGTGCGATCGCGAGGTGGCGGATCTTGCCGGCTTTGCCGATCGATTCGTGATTGCCGATCGAGTCGGTGATGACCAGCTCGCGCAGCGCCGATCCCTCGACCCGCGCCACCGCGCCGCCGGACAGCACGCCGTGCGTGACATAGGCGACGACATCCTCCGCCCCCGCCTCGCGCAGCGCCGCCGCCGCGTTGCACAGCGTGCCCGCCGAATCGACGATGTCGTCGATCAGGATGCAGAAGCGGCCCTCGACATCGCCGATGATGTTCATCACCTCCGACTCGCCAGCGCGCTCGCGACGCTTGTCGACGATCGCCAGCGGCGCATTGTCAAGTCGCTTGGCGAGCTGGCGCGCGCGCACCACGCCGCCGACGTCGGGCGAGACGACCATCAGGTTCTTGCCCTTGAAGCGCGCATGGATGTCCGCGCTCATCACCGGCGCGGCGTAGAGATTGTCGGTCGGGATGTCGAAGAAGCCCTGGATCTGCCCGGCGTGCAGGTCGACCGACAGCACCCGGTCGGCGCCCGCGACGGTGATCAGATTGGCGACCAGCTTGGCCGAGATCGGCGTGCGCGGGCCTGGCTTCCGGTCCTGGCGGGCATAGCCCATGTAGGGGATCACCGCGGTGATCCGTTTCGCCGACGCGCGCTTCAGCGCATCGATGATGATCAGCAATTCCATCAGATTGTCATTGGCGGGAAAGCCGGTCGACTGGATCACGAACACGTCCTCGCCGCGGACGTTCTCCTGGATCTCGACGAAGATCTCCTCGTCGGCGAAGCGCCGCACCAGTGCCTCGGTCAGCGGCAGTTCGAGATAGCCCGCGATCGCCTGCGCCAGCGGAAGGTTCGAATTGCCGGTCATCAGTTTCATGCGCACGTGCTCCACCCCGTCGGATGGCACGGTCCCTTAGGGCGGTCTTTTCCGAATCGGAAGCGCGCTTGTTCATGCCGCCCCGGCTGGCTACCGCCGCGCACATGACCGTGACCCGTTTCGCCCCCTCGCCGACCGGCCGCCTGCACGTCGGCAACATCCGCACCGCGCTGCACAGCTGGATGCTGGCACAGCGCGACGGCGGCCGGTTCGTGCTGCGCATCGACGACACCGACGCCGAGCGATCGGAAGAGCGCTACGTCGAGGCGATCCGCGCCGACCTCGCCTGGCTCGGCCTCGATGCGGACGTCGAGGTGCGCCAGTCGCAGCGCTTCGCGCTCTACCAGGCGCGCTTCGATGCCCTGCTCGCCGCTGAGCGCATCTATCCGGCCTATGAGACGGCGCAGGAGCTCGATCTCAAGCGCAAGATCCTGCTCGGTCGCGGCCTGCCGCCGGTCTACGACCGCGCCGCGCTGCAACTCAGCGAAGCGGAGCGGGCGCAGCTGGAGGCGGACGGGGTGCGGCCGCACTGGCGGTTCAAGCTCGACCATGACGCGCCGATCGTCTGGGACGATCTGATCCGCGGCCCGCAGCAGTTCGACCCTCGGACGATGAGCGATCCGGTCATCCGCCGCGTGGACGGGTCGTGGCTGTACATGCTGCCGTCGGCGATCGACGACGCCGATCTCGGGATCACCCATGTCGTGCGCGGCGAGGACCATGTCTCCAACACCGCGCTGCAGCTGCAGATGTTCGCGGCGATGGGCGTCGCCCCGCCCGCCTTCGCGCACGAGGCGCTGCTGACCGGCAGCGAGGGCAAATTGTCGAAGCGGCTCGGCTCGCTCGGCGTCGACCATTTCCGCGACGCGGGGATCGAGCCGCAGGCGGTGATCGCGCTGCTCGCCCGGATCGGCACCAGCGACCCGGTCGAGCCGCTGGTCGACCCCGCACCGCTGATCGCGGCGCTCGACTTCGCCCGTTTCGGCCGGGCGCCGGCGCGGTTCGACGAGGCGGAGCTGGCGCAGGTCAATGCGCGTATCGTCCATCAGCTGCCGCATGCGGCGGTCGCCGGCCGGCTGCCCGAAGGCATGGGCGCGGCGGAATGGGAAGCGGTGCGCCCCAACCTGACCCGCGTCGCCGATGCCGGCGACTGGTGGCAGGTGATCGAGGGGCCGGTGACGGCGCCCGACTCCGATGCCGATACCCGCGCCTATCTGGCCGCCGCTGCGGAAGCGGCCGCGGCGATCGACTGGGCGAGCGACCCCTGGCACGCGCTGACCGACCGGCTGAAGCAGGCGACCGGTCGCAAGGGCAAGGCGCTGTTCCTGCCGTTGCGCCAGGCGCGGACCGGCCGCGACCAGGGGCCGGACATGGCGGCGCTGCTGCCGCTGATCGGCCGGACGCGCGCGGTCGAGCGGCTGCGCCGCGCCGCCGGCTGAGGCAAAGTTCTCGAAGTTCGCGCACAGACGGACGCAACTTGACCCGCGCGATGCATGATGTAACATCACACTAATCAGAGGAGATACGTCACGCCATCATAACGGGAGAGGGTTCATGTACGCCGACCGCTACGCCAAGCCGACC
>JAEWJQ010000204.1 GCA_023386515.1 Pseudomonadota bacterium
CGCCGGTGGTGCCGACCGCCGCCGAGCTGAAGGCGGCGCGAGACGCGCGCTATGCCGCCCGCAAGGCGCGCCAGGGCAAGTGACCCCGCGCGAGCTGCTGGGCGTAGCCGACGTGCCCGGTGGCGAGCCGCTGCGCCTGTTCCGGCGCGGCGGCGACTTCATGATCGTGCTCGACCGCAACGAGCTGATGAGCACGCGGATGAGCGGGTCCGAGGTCGCGCTCGGGACGATGACCTGCGACCGGCTCGCCGGCCGTCCCTCCCCGCATCTGCTGATCGGCGGCTATGGCATGGGCTTCACCCTGCGCGCCGTCCTCGGTCGGCTCGGGCCCCAGGCGCGGGTGACGGTCGCCGAGCTCGTCCCGGGGATCATCGAATGGGCGCGTGGACCGATGGCGGCGCTGACCGACGGCTGCCTCGACGATCCGCGCGTGACATTGGCGATCGGTGACGTCGGCGATGCGATCCGCGCGGCACGCCGCAGCTACGACGCGATCCTGCTCGACGTCGACAACGGCCCCGACGGCCTGACCCGCGCCGCCAACGACGGTCTGTATGCCACCCGCGGGCTCGACGAGGCCCGCATCGCACTGCGCCCCGGCGGCGTGTTGGCGATCTGGTCGGCCGGGCCCGACCCCGCCTTCGCCAAGCGGCTGGGCCGCGCCGGTTTCACCGTCGACGAGGTCCGCGTCCGCGCCCGGGACGACGGCAAGGGCGGCGGCAAAGGCGCCACCCACGTCATCTGGTTCGCCGTCCCGCGGTGAACGATCCTCTGGACTAGCGCGCCGCCCTGACGCATGGGGGCGGCGTCGCCGGGTTAGCTCAGCTGGTAGAGCAGCGGTTTTGTAAACCGAAGGTCGCGGGTTCGATCCCTGCACTCGGCACCAGTTTCTGATTGGAAGGCCCTGCCCTGGTGATCGTCGCACGTATCGGCTTCTGGGCGGCGCTCGCTTTCGCGCTGACGATGGCGTTCCTGCCCCATCCCCCGTCGATCCCGACCGGCGACAAGGTGCAGCATATGGCGGCGTTCGGTACGCTCACCATCCTCGCCGTCGCCGGCCATCCCCGCGCCGAGCTGTTGCGCATCGGCGAGCGGCTGTCCTTCGTCGGGGCGTTGATCGAGGTGGTGCAGGCGATCCCCGCGCTGCACCGTGATTGCGACATTCGCGACTGGCTGGCCGACGCGGTGGTGATCGCCGGCGTGTTGATCGTCGTCCATGTCTGGCGCCGGCGGCATCCCGCCGCCTGATCGACTGCAACCGCGCGCGCCTGCGGAGCGTTGCGCAGGTGCAATGGTTTCCCCGCTCACGCTCAAGGTCGCCAGCTACAATATCCACAAGGGGATCGGTCTCGACCGTCGCCGCAGTCCCGAACGGGTGCTAGAAGTGCTGCGCGAGATCGATGCCGACATCGTCGCCCTGCAGGAGGCGGACCGCCGGTTCGGCACGCGCGAATCGGTGCTGCCGACCCATCTGATCGACGAGCATAGCGACTGGAAGCCGGTGCCGTTCGGCATGCGCGCGCTGTCCATGGGGTGGCACGGCAACGTCATCCTCGTCCGCAAGGACGCGCAGATCGTCGATCAGGAGCCGATCCACCTCCCCGCCCTGGAACCGCGCGGCGCGGTCATGGCCGACGTGCGGACCCATGCGGGCGTCGTCCGCGTCGTCGGCATGCATCTCGATCTGTCGGGCCTGTGGCGCCGGCGGCAGGCGGCGGCGATCATGACCCATGTCGACGCGTCGACACGTCGTTATCCGACGGTGCTGATGGGCGACCTCAACGAATGGACGAGTGCGTCGGGCTGCCTGCGCGACTTCTGCCGGGATTATCAGATGGCGCCGACCGGCCCCAGCTTCCATTCCCGCCGCCCGGTCGGCCGGCTCGACCGGATCATGGTGTCGCGGGAATGGGCGGTGGCCGAGTGCGGCGTGCATGCCAGCGCCGCGGCGCGCAAGACGTCCGACCATCTGCCCATCTGGGCGACGCTGACCGCCGCATGACGCGCCGCGGCCCGGACTGCCGCTGATGCGGGAGAAGGAACTGCGCCTCGCGCTGGTCTGCTACGGCGGGATCAGCCTGGCGGTCTACATGCATGGCATCACCAAGGAGGTGTGGCGTGTCGTCCGGGCCAGCCGCGCCTGCCACGACGGCACGCCGCCGGGCGACGGCAGCGAGGGCGTCTATGCCAAGCTGATTGCCGCGATCGAGGAAACCGCTGGCATGAAGCTGCGCGTTCTCGCCGATATCGTCGCCGGCGCGTCCGCGGGCGGCATCAACGGCATTTTTCTCGCGCAGGCGATCGCCACCGGGCAGAGCCTGGAGCCGCTGACCGACCTCTGGCTGCGGTCGGCCGATGTCGAAGCGCTGATCGACCCCGCCGCCGCCCCGGCCTCACGCTTTTCGAAGATGTGGGCGCTGCCGCTGGCGTGGATGGCGGCGGGGCGCAGCGCCGACAAGGTGGCGGAGCTGGACGAGACGACCCGCGACGAGGTCCGCGCCAAATTGTCGCATTTCGTCCGCTCGCGCTGGTTCGAGCCGCCGTTCGGCGGCGCCATCTTCACCAGTCTGCTGCTCGACGCGTTCGACGCGATGGCGGCGGGGCCGAAGGGTCCGCGCCTGTTGCCGGAAGGGCAGCCGCTCGACCTGTTCGTCACCGTCACCGACTTCAGCGGCCATCCCGAGCGGCTGTCGCTCAATTCGCCGCCAGAGGTGCTGGAGACCGAACATCGGCTGGTGATCGGCTTCACCGACCATGGCGCCGCCGACCGTCCGCTCGCCGACGTGCCCGATCTCGCCTTCGCCGCGATCGAGCCAGAGCTGGTGACGGCGGCGCGGTCGCGCGTGCCGGTGC
>JAEWJQ010000299.1 GCA_023386515.1 Pseudomonadota bacterium
CCTTTGTCGTAACCCATAAACCTGTTCGTCTTCCCGGTTCGCCCGCATCCGATCCTGTCGAAGAACCCGTGCGCCGGACGACGAACGCGAGCCTTCGGGCGCGAAACCTTTTGCGCCTTGGGTGATGCCATAGCGCACATCGCAAGCCCCTGCGAATGAATTCGTCGCATGGGAAGGCCATTTCGCATCAATACTTACGTGCGCGTGGCCATAACGGCACAGCTTGGGATAATCCGCCGCGCTTTTGCCGCTTTCCTGTGCCATCGCCATTGAGCGTCCTGCCGCCCCGGCGTAGGGCGAGTCGCATGACCGTTCACTTTCACGAGGAAGACCTCCCCGCCGACGTCTTCGCCCCTGGTGCCGCGATCGCGGTGGATACCGAAACCATGGGCCTGATCACCCCGCGCGACCGGCTGTGCGTCGTGCAGCTGTCCGATGGCGGCCCCGACGAGCATCTCGTCCGCTTCAATCCCGGCAGCGACTATGCCGCGCCCAATCTCAAGCGCGTGCTCGCCGACCCGGCCCGGCTCAAGCTGTTCCACTATGGCCGCTTCGACGTCGCCGCGCTCCAGCATTACCTCGGCATCGTCGCCGCGCCGGTGTGGGACACCAAGATCGCCTCGCGGCTGGTGCGCACCTACACCGCCCGCCACGGCCTCAAGGAACTGGTCCGCGAACTGCTCGGCCAGGAATTGTCGAAGCAGCAGCAGTCGTCCGACTGGGGCTCGCCCGAACTCAGCGACGCGCAGAAGGATTATGCCGCCAGCGACGTCCGCTTCCTCCACCGGCTCAAGGACGAGCTGGAGCGGCGGCTGGTGCGCGAGAACCGCCTGGACCTCGCTCAGGCCTGTTTCGACTTCCTGCCTACGCGCGCCGCGCTCGATCTCGCCGGCTGGCCGGAGATCGATATCTTCGCTCATGCGTAATAGCCCGCATGTCTGACGTCGCGATCCGCGCCCGCACCGCCCGCCAGCGCTGGGCCGCCCCCGGCAGCCGCCACGACCGGCTGATCCGCATCCTCGGCACCAGCCTGCCGATCGGCATCGGCGTGCTCGCGGCGTTCCTGGTGATGGCGCCTTTGACGGCGGGCAGCGAGGTCTCGTTCGTGCTCGACAAGAACAAGGTCGAGGTGTCGAAGGAACGGATGCGGCTGCAGGCGGCGACCTATCGCGGCCAGGACGACAAGGGGCAGGCCTTCCGACTCAACGCCGGTTCGGCGGTCCAGCAATCCTCGGCGGTGCCGGTGGTGCAGATCAACCGCATGGCCGCCGACCTGCAGCTGACCGACGGCCCGGCGACGCTGCGCGCCGATCGCGGCGCCTACGACCTCAATACCGAAAAGCTGAAGGCCGAGGGCCCGATCCAGGTCCGTGCGCCCGACGGCTACAGCCTCGATACCAATGACGCGACCGTCGACCTCAAGGCGAAGACGCTGGAGAGCGGCGACGGGGTCAAGGGCACGGTGCGCGGCGGCACGTTCAGCGCCGACAAGAGGCGCGCGACGCTGGACGACCGGGTGCTCAACCTCGACGGCAATGTGCACTTGCGGTTCGACCCGCGACGCGCGAGATAGCCGGCATGCGCGCGCCCTTTGCCCTTGCCGTTCTGATCGTTGCAGCCGCGACTCCGCTCGCCGCGCAGCAGCGCCACGATTCGAACGCGCCGATCTCGTTCGACGCGGCACATGCGCAGCTGGCGGACAAGTCGGGCCGCGGCTCGCTGCGCGGCAACGTGATCATCCGCCAGGCGGAGATGACGATCAACGCCGCGCGCGTGACCGTCGCCTATTCGGGAGAGGTGATCGGCGGCGCCCCACAGATCACGCGGATGGACGCCGCCGGCGGCGTCACCGTGCGCCGGCCGGACCAGACGGCGCGCAGCCAATATGCGATCTACGACCTCAAGCGGCGCATCATCACCATGCTCGGCGCGGTGACGCTGACCCAGGGCGGCAACACCGTCAACGGCGGGCGGCTGACGATCAACCTCGACACCGGCCGCGCCGTGATCGACGGTTCGTCGGTGGCCGGCAGCAGCGGCGCGGCCGGCAACGGCACTGGCGGCAATGTGACGCAGAGCGGCGGGCGCGTGACCGGCGTCTTCTCGGTTCCCAAACGCGACTGACCCGCACGCGCATGCGTTTCGTCGGTTCACGTCGCCTCGGGGCTTTTCTCCGGCGCGCGAACCGGTCATGACAGGCGGCATGCACGAACCTTGCCAGATGGTCTTGCATCGGGGACGGCCGCGGTCGGCATGAAAAGGGCACGAAGGCCATGGACGCTGTAACCGATCTGCACACCGCCGAAGCGATCCACGAAGCGCCCGCTTCGCGTGGTCTGCAGGTGGTGTCGATCGCCAAATCCTACGATAAGCGCACCGTCCTCACCGACGTGTCGGTCAGCGTCGATCGCGGCGAGGTGATCGGCCTGCTCGGCCCCAACGGGGCGGGCAAGACAACCTGCTTCTATTCGGTCATGGGGCTGGTGAAGCCCGATTCGGGCCGCATCATGCTCGACGGCGAGGATATCACCCGCCTGCCGATGTATCGTCGCGCGATCCTCGGCCTTGGCTATCTGCCGCAGGAGACGAGCATCTTCCGCGGCATGTCGATCGAGAAGAACATCTCCTCGGTGCTCGAACTGGCCGAGCCCGACCCGGCGGAGCGGACGCGCAAGCTCGACCGTCTGCTGGAGGAATTCGGCCTGACCCGGCTGCGCGCCGCGCCGGCGATGGCGCTGTCGGGCGGCGAGCGCCGCCGGGCGGAGATCGCACGCGCGCTGGCGGCGGAACCGTCGATCATGCTGCTCGACGAGCCCTTCGCCGGCATCGACCCGATCTCGATCGCCGACATCCGCGACCTGGTGAAGGATCTGAAGCGTCGCGACATCGGCGTGCTGATCACCGACCACAATGTGCGCGAGACGCTCGACATCGTCGACCGCGCCTACATCATCTACGACGGGCGGGTGCTGTTCACCGGCAGCCCCGAGGAACTCGTCGCCGACGCCAACGTCCGCCGCCTGTATCTGGGCGAGGGCTTCTCGTTGTAACGATGCGAGAAGGGCTTGCCCCCTTCCCGTCACCCTTCGGGAGAGAGGCAAGCCGCGAAGCGGCGCGGGGTGAGGGTAGGCGCGGAACCGACGTGGCTACTGCCCTCATCCTTCCGCCGCTTTCAGCGGCTCCCTCCAGCAGGGGGTCGGCCATGCCCCCGGCATGGCCTGAACAGCGTGGGGCGCTGTTCGCCCAATGCTCCCGGTGGGAGAGGGAAATTTGAGCCTCGCCCCCCGCCTCGACCTGCGCCAGTCGCAATCACTGGTGATGACGCCGCAACTGCAGCAGGCGATCAAGCTGCTGGCGCTGTCCAACCTCGAGATCGAGGCGTTCATCGCCGAGGAGATCGAGAAGAATCCGCTGCTCGAGGCGCCGCAGACCGACGAGATCGTCCGTCCCGAACGGCCCGAGGCGGAGGAACCGGCCGGCGCCGACGCGCTGGTCACCGGCGCCGCCGCGGCCGATCCGCTCGACGTCGACTATGCGACCGAAAGCCACCAGCAGGACAGCGTCGCCGACGGCGGCGGCGGCTTCGACGGCGCGCTGTCGATGACCGGCGGCAGCGGCGGCACGGGCGAGGATGCGCCCGACCTCGACAGCTTCGCCGCCGCCGACATCGGTCTCGCCGACCATCTGCTTGCCCAGGCGGGGGCGGTGGTCGACGGAGCCGACTGGTTCATCGCCCAGCATCTGATCGATCAGCTCGACGAGGCCGGCTATCTGACCGTGCCGCTGCTCGACATCGCCAATCGGCTGGGCGCGCCGCTCGCCCGCGTCGAGCGCGTGCTGGCGCAGGTCCAGACGCTCGACCCGACCGGTGTCGGCGCACGCAATCTCGCCGAATGCCTGGCGCTGCAGGCGAAGGAGGCGGACCGCTACGACCCCTGCATGGCGCGGCTGATCGACAATCTCGACCTGCTCGCGCGCGGCGAGCTGCCGCGGCTGAAGCGGATGTGCGGCGTCGACGACGAGGATATGGCGGACATGATCCGCGAGCTGCGCGGCTACGACCCCAAGCCCGGCTGCCGCTACGGCGGCGAGCCTGCGCCGGCGGTGACGCCCGACCTGTTCGTCGCCCGCACCAAGTCGGGCTGGGGGATCGAACTCAATGCGGCGACCCTGCCCAAGGTGCTGGTCAACCGCCGTTATTATCACGAACTCAGCCACGGCCCCCAGGACAAGGCCTCGAAGGCGTGGCTGACCGATGCCCTCGCCTCCGCCAACTGGCTGGTCAAAGCGCTCGACCAGCGCCAGCGCACGATCATCAAGGTCGCCAGCGAGATCGTGAAGCAGCAGGAGGCCTTCTTCCTGCACGGCGTCGCCCACCTCCGCCCGCTGACCCTGGCCAAGGTCGCCGAAGCGATCGAGATGCACGAATCGACGGTCAGCCGGGTAACGAGCAACAAATATCTCAGCTGCGCGCGCGGCGTCTTCGAGCTCAAATATTTCTTCACCTCGGCGATCCAGGCGGCGGATGGCGGCGACGCGGTGTCGGCGGAGGCCGTGAAGAGCGCGATCCGCCAACTGATCGCCGGCGAGGGCGCCAAGATCCTGTCCGACGACACGTTGGTCGAGCTGCTCCAGGCCAAGGGTTTCGACATCGCACGCCGGACGGTGGCGAAATATCGCGAATCCATGGGCATCGGCAGCTCGGTCCAGCGTCGCCGCGCCAAGGCGCTGGAGGGCGCGGGATAACCGGCGCTAGCCGGCGATCCGGTACAATTCGCTATCCTCGCTCGACCAGATGCGGCGGAGGCGGGGATCGCGCGTGGACCGGGGCAGCTTGCCGTGGATGATCCAGAGATAATCGGCCGCGCCCAGCGGCAGCGCGTGGATCGCCTCGACCAAGGTCCGGCGTCGCGGGTAAATGCCTGGCGCCGCCGACCCCGGCCCGGCGCACGCCGCGGGATAGACGAATTGGGACGGGTCCTTGTAGAATGACGGTGACGGCCGATAGCGCACCTGCAACAGGTGAAGCCCGCCGACGCTCCAATGCGCATTGACCCATGCCCCGCGTATCGTGGTGGCGAGCGCGCTGAGATGATCGAGTCGGTCGGCGCGCCAGCTGTCGCAGCTGCTCTGCACGAGGCTGAACACACGTGATCCGGATCGGACGTGGTCCAGCGCCGCCAGCTCGGCGGCATAGCGCCGGTCGTAATCGTGGAAGCTGATCGCGGTGACGGCGAATCGCGTCGCGAGCAGCGCGAAGCCCGCCATCATCATCCAGCGCCGGCGATTTGACCGCACGGCCGACCAGTCCTGCATCGCGAACGCCACCATCGGAATGAACGGCGCCAGCCGCGCATCCATGTCATCGCTGCCGCCGAGCAGGCTGGGCGTGGCGAGGAAGACGAGCAGCAGCGCGATCACCGCGCCTGCTGCCCCGCCGCGCAATCGCGCCTTCCACGCGATGCCCGCGATCCAGACCACGCCACAACCGAGCACGGTGGCGATGTCGAGGATCATCGCCTGGTCGCGCAGCATCTCGATCAGCGAGCCGATCTTGCGCTGCGGCAGCCACAGCGTCGGCCCGCCCTGGCCGCTGCCGATCGCTTTCCAGACGATCAGCGTCACCGCGGCCGCGACGATCGGGGGCCACAAGGCGGACCATGTCGTGACGGCGAAACACGACCGCACGCCGCGTTCGTGCCACTGCGTACCGAGCTGATACCCGACGATCAGCGCGAGCGCCTCCACGCCTGCCACGCCGTGACCGATGAAGAGCAGGGGCGTGAGGACGAGGAACAGCGCGGCCCGCGACCGCCGGTACCGGTCCAACGCCAGCCACAGGGCAAAGGCGATCAGGCCGACCGCCATGGTCAGCGTATAATTGAGGAAGCCCCACAGATACGCCAGGTTGAACACGAACAGGAGCGACCATGGCAGCGCATGGGCGCCATGCCGGTTGGTCTGTCGTGCGATCAGTACGATGGCGACGACCGTCAGCGCCGGCGTCGCGGCACTGAGCACCCGCACGGTCGGCAGCACGTCGAACAGGGGGTGCAGCCATTGGACGATGAGGTCGGCCGCGAGATTGAGCGTCAACGCCCAGTGGAAGTCGAAATACCGCAGCACGGGATCGCCGGCGGGCGCGGTCTGCACCGATAAGCGTCCGATATGCCCCGCCACGTCGGTCAGCGGGGGAATGCGGGTCAGCAACACCGGCACGGCGGCGAGCAGCGCCATGCCGCAGGCGATGGGCCAGCGCAGCGCGATGATCGGCGGACGGAGAGACCGGGTCATGCCCCGTCTTGTAGGCGACGCACCCTTCCCACAAGCGGCGCTGTGCCGGTTCCGCCGCCCGGCGACGGTCGAACGGGGCCGGGCGCGGTCGCGGTCGCCGTCAGCGCCGCCTGGCGATCAGCCAGGCTATGATGTGCCCAATCCATTCCCGCACGTGGTTCAGGCTCAATCGTCCTCATCCTCGAAGCCGACCAGGGCGAGTGCGCGTGCCTTGATCTGGCGGGTCATGCACCAATGGACCAG
>JAEWJQ010000337.1 GCA_023386515.1 Pseudomonadota bacterium
GTCGAGCGCGGCGCGCGACAGCGAGCGGATGCGGCCGAACAGGTCGAGCTCGAACGCGGTCGTGCCGAGGCTGACCGAATAGGCGCTGCCGGATCGGCTGGTGGTGGTGACGGCGCCGGTGCTGCCCGTGCCGCCGGCCGAGGTGCCCGTCCCGGTGCCCGTGCCCGTACCGACACCACCGGTCCCCGTCCCCGTGCCGGTTCCTACGCCGCCGGTGCCGGTACCGGTGTTGGTGCCGCTGTCGCCGCTGCTCGCGACGGTGGTCGTGCCGTTGCCGCCGCCCGAATAGGTGTAGCGGCCGGTGGCGTTGATGGTCGGCAGCAGATTGGCGCGCTGGATGCGATATTGTTCCCGCGCCGCGACGATATTGGCAGCGGCGGTGCGCAGGTCGCGGTTGTTAGCGAGCGCCTGGTCGATGATCGCCTGCAGCCGCGGATCGCGGAAGACGTCGCGATAGCCGAGCGCCGGCAGTGCCGCCTCCGACTGGCGCAGATAGGCGTCGCCGACCGGCCAGGACGGCGGCACCGGCAGGTCGGGCCGGACGTATTTCGGCTCCATCGAACAGCCCGACAGCAGGGTCGCGCCGATCAGCGAGGACAGGATCAGGCGACGCATCAGGCGGGCTCCGGCTCGGCGGGGGGCATCGGCGGGGCAGGCGGCTGGTCGTCACGCGGATCGTGATGGCCGGTCGGCTTGCCGCGCAGCTTGGCGAGGCCGTCGCGCACGCCGCGGCGGACGAGCACGAAGAACAGCGGGATGTAGAAGATCGCGAGCACCGTCGCGGTCAGCATGCCGCCGATCACCGCGGTGCCGATCGCGATGCGGCTGTTGGCGCCTGCGCCGGTCGAGATGGCCAGCGGCAGCACGCCGAAGATGAAGGCGAAGCTGGTCATCAGGATCGGGCGGAGACGGATGCGCGCGGCTTCCAGCGCGGCGTCGATGACGCGCTTGCCCTGCTTTTCCGCCTGTTCGGCGAATTCGATCATCAGGATCGCGTTCTTCGCGGCGAGGCCCATCGTCGTCAGCAGGCCGAGCTGCAGATAGACGTCGTTGGTCAGGCCGCGCAGCGTGACGAAGGCGATCGCGCCGATCAGGCCGAGCGGGATGATCAGCAGCACCGCGAACGGGATCGACCAGCTTTCGTACAATGCCGCGAGGCAGAGGAAGACGACCGCGATCGACAGCGCATAGAGCAAAGGCGCCTGACCCGAGGACAGCCGTTCCTGGTAGGACAATCCTGCCCAGGCGACCGACACGCCGGGAATCTTGGCGGCGAGTTCCGCCATCCTCGCCATCGCGTCGCCCGAGCTCTTGCCGGCAGCGGCAGAGCCCTGGAATTCGAACGACGGAATGCCGTTGAAGCGCGACAGCGTGGTCGGCGCCTGGCTCCAGCTGATCGTCGAGAAGGACGAGAAGGGCGCCATCTGGTTGTTCGACCCGCGCACGAACCACTGCTTCAGATCGTCCGGCTCGGCCCGATAGGGCGCATCGCCCTGGACGTAGACGCGCTTGACGCGGCCGCGGTCGATGAAGTCGTTGACGTACTGGCCGCCCCAGGCGGTCGACAGCGTCGAATTGGCCTGGCTCTGCGTCAGACCCAGCGCCGCGAGCTTCTGGTTGTCCATGTTGACCTGCAGCGTCGCGATGTCCGGCAGTTCGGTCAGGCGCACCGATGTCATCGTCGGATCGCCATTGGCGGCGGCGAGCAACTGGTCGCGGACCGCCTCGAACTTGTCCTGGCTCATGCCGCTGGTGTTCTGCAGCTCCATGGTGAAGCCGTTCGACTGGCCAAGGCCGCGCACCGCGGGCGGCACCAACGCATAGACGCGCGCATCGCGCAGGCCGCGGAAGGCGGCGGAGGCGCGGGCGGTGATCGCGTCCGCGGTATTCTCCTTGCCCTTGCGATCGGCCCAGTCGGTGAGATTGAGGAAGCCCTGGCCGGTGTTCTGGCCGCTGGTGCCACCGCCGCCACCGCCGGCGACGGTGAACATGACCGAGGTATTGGCGCCCTCATTGTCAGCGAAATACTTTTCGACCTCGCGCTGCACCTCGAGCGTGCGGCCCTGGGTCGCGCCCGCGGGCAACTGGAACTGGACCAGCGCGGCACCCTGATCCTCGGTCGGCAGGAAGCCGGTCGGCAGGCGCAGGAACAGCACAGCCAGCAGTGCGACGATGCCCGCATAGATCAGCAGGAACAGCCATTTGCGGTCGACGACGTGGCGCACGGCGACGGTGTAGCGCTCGATCCCGCGGTCGAACCGGTCGTTGAAGCCATGCTTGGCGCGATCGAGCGCGTGCGCGACGCGCGGCAGCTTGCGCTCCATCCAGCCGCCCTCATCGCCGTCCTTCTTCTTCTGCTTGAGCAGGGTCGCGGTGAGCGCGGGCGACAGGATCAGCGCGACCAGCACCGACAGCACCATCGCGGCGACCACCGTGACCGAGAATTGTCGGTAGATGACGCCGGTCGATCCGCCGAAGAACGCCATCGGCAGGAACACCGCCGACAGGACGAGCGCGATCGCAATCAGCGCGACGCTGATCTCGTTCATCGACTCGATTGTCGCCTCGCGCGGCGTCATGTCGGGATTCTCGTCGAGCAGGCGTTCGACGTTCTCGACCACGACGATGGCGTCGTCGACGAGCAGACCGATCGCGAGCACCAGCCCGAACAGCGTCAGGGTGTTGATCGAGAAGCCGGCGAACTTGAACACCGCGAAGGTGCCGAGCAGCACCACCGGCACCGCGATCGTCGGGATCAGGGTCGCGCGCCAGCTTTGCAGGAAGACGAACATGACGATGACGACAAGGATGATCGCCTCGACCAGCGTCTTCACCACTTCCTCGATCGACAGCTTGATGAAGGCGGTGGTGTCGTTGGCGTAGGCGACCTTGAGGCCCGGCGGGAAGCCCTTGGCGACGCGCGCGACCTCCGCCTTCACCAGCTCGGCCGTCTTCAGTGCGTCTGCGCCGGGGG
>JAEWJQ010000341.1 GCA_023386515.1 Pseudomonadota bacterium
CATGATCTCAACCTCACGCAGCTTGCCGATGATCTCCTCGGGCTTGTGCTTCTTCGCTGGCATTCGTCGTCCCTTCCTCGATCCAGACTGTCATAGTCGATGGACCACTCAGAAGGGGGCAGCTCACAAACCCGTTTTATGCAATCGATTGTTGCTTTTGGGTGTTCTCTCGGTAAAACACCGTCCGATCACGGCAGATGATCGACGGCAGAGAGGAATGGCTAATGCGGGCGCCTGATTGGAAGCCGATTCTGTCGGTGCCGCGGATCCTCGAAATGAACCTGGGGTTCCTAGGGCTGCAGTTCAGTTTCGGACTGCAGCAGGGCAACATGGCGCCGATCTACAGTTATCTCGGCGCGAATGAGGCGTCGTTGCCGCTGCTCCAACTCGCAGGGCCGATGACCGGCTTGCTGGTGCAGCCGCTGATCGGCGCGTTGAGCGATCGGACCGACACGCGGCTGGGGCGGCGGACGCCGTATTTCCTGATGGGGGCCCTGATCTGCGCGGTGGGGCTGTTCTTCATGCCGCTCAGCCATTCTCTGTTGATGGCGGTCTCGCTGCTTTGGATCCTGGATGCGGGCAACAACATCACGATGGAGCCATACCGTGCCTATGTCTCCGACCGGCTGGACGAGCGCCAGCACGAACTCGGGTTCCTGACGCAATCGGCGTTCACCGGCTTGGCGCAGATGCTCGCCTTCCTGACGCCATCGCTGCTGGTGTGGGCGGGAATGAACCAGGACTGGGTCGATGCGCACAACATTCCCTATACCGCACGGATCGCATTCACCGTCGGGGCGGCACTGTCGCTGACCACGATCCTCTATTCAGTGTGGCGCGTGCCCGAATTGCCGCTGACCGCGGACGAGCGCATGGCGATCGCGGCGCGGCCCAAGGGATTCGGGGCGGCGCTGAAGGAGATCTGCACGGCCATCGTCGCCATGCCGCCCGCCATGCGCAAGCTGGCTCTGATGAGCCTGTTTCAATGGTATGCGATGCAGGCCTATTGGAATTACGTCATCTATTCGATCGGTCGGTCGGTCTATGGTACGGCAGACGCGACCTCGAGCGGTTTCCATTCCGCCGTGCTGACCAACGGCGAGATGGCGGCCTGGTACAATGGCATCGCCTTCGTCGCCGCATTCGTGATGGTGCCGATCGCTCGGCGCATCGGTCCGGCCCCGCTGCACGCCGCCTGCCTGGTGCTCGCCGGGCTCGGTATGCTGGCGCTGCCGCATGTTGCCGAAAAATGGCTGCTGTTCGTGCCCGCCATCGGTATCGGGATCGGCTGGGCGAGCATCATGGGCAATCCCTATGTGATCCTCGCCGGGTCGATCCCGCCGGAGCGGACGGGCGTCTACATGGGCATCTTCAACATGATGATCGTGATCCCAATGGTGTTGTTCTCGGTGACGATGCCGCTCGTCTACCGGCCGCTGCTTGGCGGCAATCCGGGGCAGGTGCTGACCCTCTGCGGCGTGTTGATGTTCGGTGCGGCCGCGGCGGTGTTCTGGGTGCGTGAGCGCGACGGCAGCCGGCAGGCGGCCGTGCAGGAGCATCGGCGGTGACCGCCTGGACGCGCGAACAGGCCGCTGCCGCTGCCGCGACCCCCGATCTGCGCCTGCCGGTCATCGCTGCGGCGGACGTCGTGCCGATCGATGCGGAACGCGACCTCTGGGACATGTGGCAGATCATGCGCCGGGACGGCAGCACGGCGATGGTGGACGGGCGGGCGTGGTGGTTCTTCCTCGCCGTGCCGAAGATGCACGATCCGGAAGCGCGCCACGATCGCGCGCGCATCCGCCTCTACAGCCGCGGCGCCGACGGGTGGCGTGACCATGGCGACGCCTTTCCCGACGGCTTTTCGCCGGGCACGCGGGAATGGTCGGGCAGCGCCGTGCTCGAAGACGACGGCGTCACGCTCACCATGCATTTCACCGCATCGGGTTGGCGGTCGGGCGGCCCGCATTTCGCCCAGCGTCTGTTCGTGACGAGCGGGCGGTTCGAAGACGGTCATCTGTCGGGCTGGAGCACACCGGTCGAAACCGCCGTCGCGGACGGCATGCTGTACCGCATCGCCGACGAGGACATGCCGACCGACGATCGCATCAAGGGCTTTCGCGATCCCGGCTATTTCCGCGATCCCGGGACGGGAGGCGAATATATCCTGTTCACCGGATCGGCACCGGACGTGGCCGACGTCCATGACGGAATCATCGGTCTGGCGATGCGCAAGGGTGACGGCTGGTCGCTGCTCCCGCCGATCCTGACGGCGATCGGCGTCAACAGCGAATTGGAGCGGCCGCATATCGTCACACGAGACGGCCTGTATTACCTGTTCTGGTCGACGCAGGCGAAGCGTTTCGCGCCCGGCATCGGCGCGCCCACGGGGCTGTATGGCATGGTCGCCGAGACGGTCGAAGGGCCATGGCGGCCGCTCAACGGCAGCGGGCTCGTTGCGGGCAATCCGGTGGCCGAACCCTGCCAGGCCTATTGCTGGTGGGTCACCGGCGAGGGCGAGGTCATCAGCTTTGTCGATTATTGGGGACTACAGGGCCGCAGCACGGCCGACGACCTGACGCTGCGCCGGGAGCGGTTCGGGGGCACGGCAGCACCGATGTTCCAGCTGGAACTGGGCGGCGACACGACGCGGATTCTACCGTCGCGAAACGAGGGGACAGAGGATGCGTAAGGTTGGAATGCTGATGGCGGCAGGCATGGTCGCTGCCGTGTGGGCCCAATCCACGGACGCGAAGGTCACCGCGCCGAAGGGCGCGACGGTATTTCGGCTGGACGGCGCCGGCGTGACATATGCCATGGGCGTCGACGACAAGGGTTATCTGCAGCCGCTCTATTGGGGAGCGCCGCTCGCCGCCGACGATCCGCTCGTCGCGGTCGATCCCGCACGCGCTGGAGAGCCTGCACAGGTCAGGGCGCCGGGCGAGCTTTCCGGTTTCGATCCTGCCGGATCGGTGACGCCGCAGGAATATCCGGGGCAGGGGGAGGGACTCGTTTCGGAGCCCGGGGTCAAGGCGGTGTTCGCCGATGGCAACCGGGACCTCGTGCTCAAATACCGGTCGCACCGCGTCGAGGGCGAGACGCTGATCGTCGAGCTTGCCGACATCGGCCGTCCGTTCACCGTCGAGTTGCGCTATACGATCGATCCGGCGACGGGAATCATCGCGCGCTCCGCCGTCGCGCGTAATGGCGATTCGCGTCCGGTCCGTCTCGACCAGATCGCCGCCGCCATCTTCACCTTGCCGGCGGGCGACGATTACCGGCTGCACTATCTGACCGGGCGCCATGCGGCCGAATGGACCAGGAAGGAGGTCGCGGTCACCCCCGCGCTGACCGTGCTGGAAAGCCGGCGCGGATCGACCGGCCATGGCAACAACCCATGGTTCGCCGTCGGCCGCGAAGGACTGACCAGCGAGGAGAGTGGCCCGGTCTGGTATGGCGCACTGGCCTGGTCGGGATCCTTCCGCCTCAGCGTCGGGCAGGACAATCTGGGTCGGGTGCGGATCAGCGGCGGCTACAATCCCTATGACTTCGCCTGGACTCTGAAGCCGGGCGAGACGCTGGCGACGCCCATCTTCTACGCCGGCTATTCCAATGCGGGCATGGGCGAGGCGTCGCGGACCTTCCACCGGTTCCAGATGACGCACATCATCCCCAATGGGCCCAAGGCGAAGCTGCGTCCGGTGCTGTACAACAGCTGGGAAGCCACCGCGTTCGACGTCACCGAGCAGGGGCAGGAGGCGCTGGCAGAAAAGGCCGCGAAGATCGGTGTCGAACGCTTCGTCGTCGACGATGGCTGGTTCGGGATGCGCAACAGCGACAAGGCGGGATTGGGCGACTGGACCGTCAACCGCGTCAAGTTCCCGCAGGGATTGAAGCCGCTGATCGACAAGGTGCACGGCCTCGGCATGGACTTCGGGCTGTGGGTCGAGCCCGAGATGGTCAACGTCGATAGCGACCTCTACCGCGCCCATCCCGACTGGGTGCTCAATTATGCCGGCCGACCGCGGACGGAGGGACGTAATCAACTCGTTCTCAACCTCGCGCGCACCGACGTGCGCGATCACCTGCTCGGCTGGCTCGACCGACTCGTCAGCGAGAACGACATCGCCTTCCTGAAATGGGATTACAACCGCAACTGGACCGAGGCGGGATGGCCGCAGGTAGCGGTCGAGGACCAGCAGCGCGTCTACGTCGACTATGTCCGCAACCTCTACTACATCCTCGGCGAACTGCGCCGACGTCATCCCAAGCTGGAGATCGAGGCCTGTTCGGGCGGCGGCGGTCGTATCGATCTCGGCATCATCGGCTTTTCCGACGAGGTCTGGACGTCGGACAATACCGATCCCGCCGATCGTCTGATGATCCAGGACGGCTTCACCCAGGCCTATGCGCCTGCGGTGATGATGGCGTGGGTGACGGACAGCCCGAATTGGGCGAACACGCGCGTCACCAGCCTCGATTATCGGTTCCTGTCATCCATGCAGGGCGGTCTGGGGATCGGCGCCAATCTGGATCGCTGGCAGGGCGCCGATTTCGCGACGGCGGCCAAATGGGTCGCCGCCTACAAGACCATTCGCAACACGGTGCAACGCGGCCGCCTGTATCGCATCGATCCGCCCACCCGCGACAATGCCTCGTCCGCGACGATGTATGTCGCGCAGGACGGCAGCCAGGGCGTGATGTTCCAGATGCTGCATTCATCCATGTGGCGAGACAATCCGGCCGCCGAACATCCCCGCGGGCTGGAGCCGGCCAGCGTGTACCGCGTCTCGATGCTCGGCGGCGGCGCACTGCCTGCCGGCGTGCCCGATCGGGCCAGTGGCGCCTATTGGATGAACAGGGGGCTGCGCGCGCCCCTCAAGGGCGATTACGTCGGTGCGGCATTCGTGTTCGATCGGCTGAAATAGGCGGCGTCGACAAAGAGACGCGCTTCACGCCGCCCATGCCCCGTCCGCCGTCAGGGCGGGGCGGGGCGTTGACGGACGGACTCGTCGCCTGTCAGGCGCTATCCCGTATCATCAGCTTCGGCTCCATGGCGACCGAGGGCGTGTCTTCGCCCGCGATCCGTCCGAACAAGGCGTCGAGCATCGCGGCGGCGCCGACGCTCAGATCCTGTCGGATCGTGGTCAGCCGCACGCGCGCCTGCGCGGCGAAGGGCAGGTCGTCGAAGCCGGTGACCGCCATTGCTTCCGGAACGGCGACGCCACGGGCCTCCAGCGCCTCGATGGTGGCCATGGCGATCACGTCCGAGGCCGCAGCGATGCCGTCGATCGCATTACCGGCCCGATCCAGATTGACGGCGATCTCATCCGCCATGATGTCGGACGCCAAGTGTGTGTCGAGCTGCAAAGGCTCCGGCAAGCCGGCCGCGGCCGCGGCCGCGCAAAGCCCGCGATGCCGCTCGATCAACTCCAGCGTACGAATTTCGCCCATGAAGGCGAGCCGGCGGCAGCCGCGTGCGATCAGTCGTTCGCCGACCATCCGCCCCCCGGCGAAATTGTCGATGCCGATCGCGCAATGCACCTGTCCGGGCAGCGCGCTGCCCCAGACGACCAGCGGGCGATAATAGCGGGCCGCCGCCTCGATCACCGCCAGCTGGTTTGTCTGGCCGATCAGCAGGACGCCGTCGAGCGTTCCCGAAAGGACGATGTCGTCCAGCCAGTCGTCACTGTCCGGCTCGATCCGCGACAGCAGCACGTCATAACCGCGTTCGGTGATGCCGTCGGCGAGATGGCCGAGCAGGGTCATGAAGAACGGGTCGGACAGATGCTGACGGCGTTCGTGTCCCAGCGGCACGGCGACGCCGATCATACCGGTGCGCCGCGTCCGCAATCGTCGTGCCATCAGATTGGGACGAAAGCCATGCTGTGCGGCAATGTCGGCGATCCGCTCTCGCGTCTGGTCGCTGACGAGCGGGCTGCCGGCGAGGGCGCGGGACACGGTGCCGGGGTTCACACCGGCCAGGCGGGCGATGTCCTTCAGCGTGCGGACGGGGCGCTCGGCAGGACTGGTCATGGCAGGCGCATAGCGGGTCATCCACCATGGTGGAAGCGACCTGCAGGGCGCCTACGATCGCGTAAGCCTGATGCAGGTTACGAATTGAGCAGATAATCTGGAAAAATGAGCGGGGCCTGTGGTGGGAGGCGCGACCCCGCTCAAGGGGGGAAGGTCGGGATCAGAACCGATAGCGGATCGATCCCGTCACGGTGCGCCCGTACAGCGCCGTGTTGTTGAATACCGCCTGCGTCGACGACAGGATCGGGTTCAGGCTGCCGCCGCCGCGAAAGCCGAGCTTGTCGAACAGGTTGTTGACGTTGAGGCCCAGTTCGACCTTGTCGACCGGCCGCACCGTCAGGAAGCCGTTGACGAACGTCGACCCCTTGATCGTGTACAAGTTGAAGTCGTCGGACTTGGTGCTCGTCTGTCCGTTCACGCTGACGCCGAACGCGACGATCCCGGCATCGTAGGATGGCGAGACGACGTACAGGAAGTCGGGAAGACCGCCGGGCTTGTTGCCGACCAGCGCCGCCGTGGCGCTGCTCACGATCTTGGAACTGGCATAGGTCGCGTCGGCGGCGAGGTGGAAATTGCCTGCGTTGAGGCGGCTGCTGAATTCGACGCCCCACGACCGGTAGCCATTGGAGATGTTCGGATTGTTGTTCGGCGCGGGATTGTTGATCCGCGTGAAATCGTAATTGTTCTCGGTCAGCGTCGAGTGGAAACCCGTGATCTCCATCGAATAGGAGCCACCGAACATTCCACCGCGCTGCTTCAGACCAACTTCCTGCTGATTCAAGTAGTTGACCGACGTCGCCTGGCCCTGCGCGTTGAGTGAGCCGTCGGCATTGAAGTTGCCCGACAGGACACGGCGATCGGCATTGAAGCGACCACCGCGGCTCGCCCTGGCAAAGACGCTGGTGTTGCGGTCCAAGGCATACAGCGCACCCAAGGACCAGCTGACATAATGATCGGTATAGTCGACCTTCTCCACGCTCGAGCCGAGCACCAAGGACGGGATCAGGACGGAGCCGAGCGCATCGGCGACGCGCGTCGTCGGGCCGGCGACGCCACCTTGCGCGGTGCCTTCGCCGTGGACGCTGTCGTAACGGACGCTGGCGTCGAGGTTCAGGCCGCCGAGGTCATAGCCGACCTGCAGGAACGGCGCGGCATCGGTATAGGTCAGGTCGACGCGGCGGGCGCAGCAGCTGCCCCAATTGTCGTTGAATCCCGCCTGGCCCGCGGCCGTCAGCTGCGCGCCGGTGGTCGAGAACAGGTCGAGGGGAGCGGGGTTCTCGCCATTCAATTGGCTGTACTGCCGGTTGACGTACCAGTCCTGGACGATGTTCTGCTTCATCACGAACACGCCCGCGGTGACGCGCGCCTTGCCCGGTCCGACGTCGAACTTGCCGTTCAGCGTCAGATTGTTGGCGAAGTTGTTCATGTTCTTCATCAACGTGTTGATGTTCGGATTATTGTTGACGTAGGTCCCGGTATAGACCTGTCCGACGTTCGGCCCCGCGGCATAGCGCACCGATCCCACCGTCTGACCGTTGACGGTCGACCCGATCAGTCCGCCGTTGCCGGTCAGCGTCTGGACGTTGAGAAATTGCGTGGTGAAGTTGCCGCTGATCCACTGATAGCGGATCGTATCGTCGAGCGTCAGATTGTCGCCGATCTCATAATGCAATTGGCCGCCGATGCCGGTGACGCGCGGATGAATGCCCTCGACCTCGGCGTTCTTCACGCCGCCGCCGTCATAATCGAGATATTGGAAGCTGCGGTTGTAGATCGAATAGGTCGAGCCGCTGCGCCCGTCGAACGTCGGCAGCGGGGCGAAGCCGGTGACCTTGTTGCCGTCCAGCGTCGCCAGAGACGGCGTCGTCGTGTTGGTCGGCGCCTGCTCGTCCAGCCGCTTGAAATAAAGGCGCACGAAACCCTTGCCGTCGGGCAGGTCCTTGGTCAGATTCGCCTTGATCTGATAGCCGCGCAGGATGTTGAAG
>JAEWJQ010000355.1 GCA_023386515.1 Pseudomonadota bacterium
GCCCCCGGCAGCCTCAGGTCGACGCGGGCCGTCGACCGACCCGGAACTCCTGAAAGAGAGGGGCTTGTTGACCGCCTTCACCGTCCGCTCCAGCACCGCCCGATCCGCCAGGTCGAGGCCTTCCGAATTGCGATGCCCCGGCGCGAACAGGTCCTTGGGCAGCGGGATCGACGGATGCCGGCTGCCGCCCAACGCCGCGATCTTCGCCACCGGGTCCGCCAGGATCTCGTCCTCGCTCAGCCGCGCGTCGGCGAGCTGGTGGACGAAGCTAGAATTGGCGCCATTCTCCAGCAGGCGCCGGACCAAATAGGCGAGCAGGTCGCGATGGCCGCCGACCGGCGCATAGATGCGGCAATGATAGCCCTGTTCGCGGACCAGCCGCTCGTACAGGCCGTCGCCCATGCCGTGCAGGCGCTGGAACTCGAAATCGCGGCTGTTGCCCGCCCATTCCAGGATGGTGGCGACGGTCAGCGCATTGTGGCTGGCGAAGGCGGGGCGGATGTTCTCCGCCGCCAGCATGTCCTTGGCCACCGCCAGATAGGAGACGTCGGTCGCCGCCTTGCGCGTGAACAAGGGATAGTCGGACAGGCCTTCGACCTGCGTGCGCTTGATCTCGCTGTCCCAATAGGCGCCCTTGACCAGCCGGACGTTCATGATCCGGTCGAGGCCGTTGGCCCAGGCGACGACGGGCCGCGCGCGCTTGCCATAGGCCTGCACCGCCATGCCGAAACCGTCCCAGCCCTTCAGGGACGGCAGGCCGGCGACGTTGCCGATGATGTCCAAGCTCATCTCCAGCCGCTCGGATTCCTCGGCATCGACGGTCAGGGCGATGTTCTTGGCCGCCGCCTGCACCGCCAGCGCCTCCAGCATCTCGGCCAGCGCTGGTACGCATTCGTCCCAGCGCGCGACCTCGTAGCGCGGATGCAGTGCCGACAGCTTGACCGACACCGAATGGCCCGCCGCCGGATCGCTGCCGACCGCGTCGATCGCGCCGACATAGGCCCGGAAATAGCGCTCCGCGTCGTCGAAGGTCCGCGCCGCCTCGCCCAGCATGTCGAAGCTGGCGGTGAAGCCCTTGTTCTCGCCCCGCTTCATCCGCCGCATCGCCTCGTCGATGGTGCGGCCCATGACGAAGATCTCGCCCATCATCTTCATCGCCGCGCCCACCGCCTGACGCACGAACGGCTCGCCGGCGCGGCTGATCAGGCGCTTGAGCGGCCCGGCCTCGCCCTCGCCGACCAGCGCCCGGCCGACGACCAGCCCCCAGGTCGCCGAATTGACCAGCTTCGACGACGATTTGCCGGTGTGCGCGCGCCAGTCCGCCTCGCCCAATTTGTCCGCGATCAGCAGGTCCGCCGTCTCCGGGTCGGGCACGCGCAGGAACGCCTCCGCCAGGCTGAGCAGCGCCACGCCTTCCGACGAGTTGAGCCGATATTCCTGCAGGAACTGGTTCACCCAGCCGCGATTTTGCGCCGCACGCAGGTCGGCGAGCAGGCCGGAGGCGTGCGCCATGATCCGCTCCCTCGAATCGGGCGACGCGGCGGCGCGGTCGAGCAACGGCTTTAGAACATCGGGTTCGCTGACACGGTGAAGCCGGGCCATGGTTTCACGGGCGGTTGAGGTGGCATTGGTCGACATGTTCGCGCTTTCGGTCTGGCAAGGCTTGCGGGGAACGGTCCGCCGCGCCTACAGGATGCTCGCGCGTCTAGCGCCAAATGATGGTCGAGGGGAATGGCGTGGCGGAAGTGACGCTGGCAGAGATGCAGGCGCGGGTCGGCAGCGAGACCGTGTCCGACTGGGTCGAGGTGACGCAGGCCATGATCGACCTGTTCGCCGATGCGACCAGCGATCATCAGTTCATCCACGTCGATCCGGGGGCGGCGGCCGAAACGCCGTTCGGCGGCACGATCGCCCACGGTTTCCTGACGCTGTCGCTGATGCCGCTGCTCGCCAGCAAGGTGCCCGACGCGCCGCGGCTCGCCGGCGTGCGGATGGGCGTCAACTACGGCGGCAACAAGGTCCGCTTCCTCACCCCGGTCCGCTCGGGCAGCCGGGTGCGCGGCCGCTTCCTCCTCATCGCCTTCGAGGAAAAGCGCCCTGGCCAGTTCCAGCAGACCACCCAATTCACCGTCGAGATCGACGGGCAGGACAAGCCCGCTCTGATCGCCGAGTGGATCGGCCAAGCCTTTGTCTAATCACGATTGTTGGTTTTAATCCCACGCCTCTGTGCGTGAAGTTAGGGAAGAACGACCCATGCGCTCCGCCGTCATCGTCTCCACCGCCCGCACCCCGATCGGCCGCGCCTATCGCGGCGCCTTCAACGCCACCACGCCGCAGACGCTCGCTGGCCATGCCATCGCCCATGCGGTCAAGCGCGCCGGCCTCGATGGCGGCGAGGTCGAGGACGTGGTGTTCGGCGCCGCGCTGCAGCAGGGGCATCAGTCGACCAACATCGCCCGCCAGGCGCTGCTCCGCGCCGGCCTGCCGACCTCGGTGCCGGGCATGTCGCTCGACCGCCAGTGCGCCAGCGGCCTGATGGCGATCGCCACCGCCGCCAAGCAGATCGTTCAGGACGGCATGGACATCGCCATCGGCGGCGGCGTCGAGAGCATCAGCATGGTGCAGACCCCGCAGATGCGCGTCGCCCCGGACAAGGCGCTGATCGCGATGCACGCCGACATCTACATGCCGATGCTGCAGACGGCGGAGGTGGTGTCCAAGCGCTACGGCATCGGCCGCGACGCGCAGGATGCCTATGGCCTGCAGTCGCAGCAGCGTACCGCCGCCGCCCAGGCCGCCGGCAAGTTCGACGACGAGATCGTTCCGCTCGACGCGGAGATGGACCTGATCGACAAGGAAACCAAGGAGGTCACCAAGAAGCAGGTCACGCTGTCGAAGGACGAGGGTAACCGCGCCGACACGACGCTGGAAGGGCTGCAGTCGCTTAAGCCCGTCGTCGGCCCCGACGGCCACATCACCGCCGGCAACGCCAGCCAGCTGTCCGACGGTTCCTCGGCCTGCGTGCTGATGGAGGAAAGCGTCGCCGCCGCACGCGGCCTCGCCCCGCTCGGCCGCTATGTCGGCATGGCGGTGGCGGGCACCAAGCCCGACGAGATGGGCATCGGCCCGGTCTTCGCCGTGCCCAAGCTGCTCGAGAAGAACGGCCTGACGATGGACGACATCGGCCTGTGGGAGCTCAACGAGGCGTTTGCGGTCCAGGTCCTCTACTGCCGCGACACGCTCGGCATTCCGGACGAACTGCTCAACGTCAACGGTGGCGCGATCTCGATCGGCCACCCCTATGGCATGTCGGGCGCGCGCATGACGGGCCACGCCCTGATCGAGGGCAAACGCCGCGGTGCCAAGTACGTCGTGGTGACGATGTGCGTCGGCGGCGGCATGGGGGCAGCGGGACTGTTCGAGGT
>JAEWJQ010000371.1 GCA_023386515.1 Pseudomonadota bacterium
CTGCCGTATCAGTTCGCCGCGGTCGCTTGGGATGCCGCCGTCCGGCTGACCACCACCTTTCCATAGCCCCCACCTTGCTCGACCAGTCGATGCCCCGTCTCGAAGGATTCGATCGAGAACGGCGCGAGGAAGCGTGTCGCCGTCGAGCGCAGCACGCCTGCATCAATGAAGGCGGACACCTCGTTCAGGATGCGATGCTGCCGCACGAGATCGGGTGTCGCGAACAGCGGCCGCGTGAACACCATTTCCCAGTGGAAGGACACGCTCTTGGTCTTCCGCAGGGCGACGTCGAGGGCATCATGATCATCGATCGCGCCGACCTTGCCCTGCGGCGCGATGATCTCGGCGATCGCCGGCAGGTGCGTGTCGGTGTGGGTCAGCGAGGCGACATAGTCGACCGACGGCACGTTCAGGGCGGCGACCTGTTCTGGCAGGGATCGGGTGTGGTCGATGACGTGGTGTGCGCCCATGCGCAGGCACCAGTCGCGGCTGTCAGGGCGAGAGGCGGTGGCGATGATCGTCAGCCCAGTCAGCCGCCGCGCGAGCTGGATCAGGATCGAACCGACCCCGCCCGCACCGCCGATCACCACCAGCGAGCCGCCGCCGAAATCCTTGGCGATCGGGATCTGAAAGCGGTCGAACAGCAGCTGCCATGCCGTCAGGCTGGTGAGCGGCAGCGCCGCGGCCTCCGCGAAGCCCAGCGACGCGGGCTTCATCCCCACCATCCGCTCGTCGACCAGATGCAGTTCGGGATTGGCGCCGGGGCGGGTGAACGTGCCCGCATAGAAGACCGCATCACCCGGCCGGAACAGCATGACCTCCGTGCCGCAGGCGACCACCGTGCCGGCCGCGTCCCAGCCGAGCACGTCCACCGTATCGGGCACGGGAACGAGCCCGGTGCGCACCTTGGTATCGACCGGGTTGATCGACACGGCCTCGACGCGGACCAGCAGGTCGGTGGGGCCGGGGACCGGCGTCGCCGCCTCCGCCTCGACGAACATGGGGCCGGCCCTGCCAGACGCGGCACGCTGGAACGTGAAGATCTTCATCGGCTCTTCCTCCTGTCGACGCGGACCGTCGCGTCGCCGACGCGGCTTCGCAAGTACGGCGATTTTTCGTACAAGCTTCCCCAAAGGGAACCGTGATCATGACCCGTCACTATCGCGACATTCCGGGATGCCCGGTCGAGGTCACGCTCGACCTGATCAACGGCCGGTGGAAGGCCGTGGTGCTGCACCACCTGCTCGCCAGCGAGTGCCTGCGCTTCAACGAGCTGCACCGCCGCCTGCCTGGCATCACGCAGCGCCTTCTGACCAAGCAGCTTCGCGACCTGGAAAGCGCCGGGTTGCTGACGCGCACCGTCTATGCCGAGGTGCCGCCGCGCGTCGAATATCGGCTGACGGAAGAGGGCGAGAGCCTGCGGCCGTTGATCGCATTGGCGGAGCAATGGGGACGCGGGCGGATCGCCCGGCAGGCGGCGGGTTGAATTAGCGGCGGTCTTGCCGGTGGTGCGAGCATCGCGGAAGCGCGCGCGCAGCGGCGGCAGGTGCAGGCGCCGCTCCCGGCGTTTGAGCGCAACGCAGACCGGAGGCTTCCGGGCGGCGCTGGCCGAGCTGGACGCCGCCGCACCGCTCACGACCGTGCCCGCGCTGCCACCTTCGGTGCCGCCGCAATTGCTGCGCGCGACGGCCGCGACATCGGTGTTCTCGTCGCGGCGGCGGACCAGTTGCCGCGCTTCGGCATCCCGCTGACGCTTGGCGCCGGAGCGAGCGGGCTTAGCCACCCGTCGTCGCCCGGCGCGATCGTCCGGGGTCTCGCCCCGTCAAGGGCTCGCAGACGGTGTCCGATGAGGGCCAACGCGCTGCACAGGCAATGACCGAAGCGCAGCGACTCGACTCCGGGCGCAGCAAGCTCCCCAAATCGTTCCGTAGCGGCTCGCAGGAGAGCTAACCGGACGTGTCGCTGGCGGGGTGAAGGCGCGACCACGGAGCCTCCCTGGCTCGCTATGGCATTCCGACCTCTGCGGCGGAGGCGATCATCGCGCTGTCCATGCACACGTCGGGGGGCCTCCGATCGGTTCTCATGTGCACTGATCGAGCGATCGCGCGCTAGGACGGCCACGCCCTGCCCGATCGGCCCTCGTCAGCAGGCGGTGCCGCCGCTACATGCCGACCGATGCCAGAGACGGAGCAAGCAGGGGCGCGTCGCGTCGCGCGGGTCGTGGTGCTGGGCGGCGGCACTGCGGGATGGATGACCGCCGCGGCGCTGTCGCGCAGCTTTGGCCGCCAGGTCGCGATCACCCTGCGGGAATCGGACGAGATTGGCATTGTCGGCGGCGGCGAGGCGACGATCCCGACGATCCATTGGTTCAACGAGCTGATCGGGCTGGACGAGGCGGCCTTTCTCCGCGCCACCAAGGCGACCTTCAAACTGGGCATCGAATTCGTCGATTGGCGCGGACCAGGACATCGCTACTTCCATCCGTTCGGCCAATATGGCGTGCCGCTTCCCGGCGTCGCGTTTCACCAGCGCTGGTTGAAGGCGCGGGAGGATGGGCTCGACGTGCCCCTGTCCGCCTTCTCGCTGGCGCAACAGCTGGCGGCGGACAACCGCTTCGCCAAGCCAGTCGCCGACCCGCGGTCGATTCTGTCCACGCTGGGCTATGCCTATCACTTTGATGCCGGCCTCTATGCCCGCCACCTCCGCGACCTTGCCGAAACGGCGGGGACGCGCCGCGTTGAGGGCAAGCTCGACCGTGTCGAGCGCGATGGACAGACCGGCCATGTCACCGCGCTGATCACCGAGCGGGGCGAGCGGCTAGACGGCGACCTGTTCATCGACTGTTCGGGGTTCCGGGCGTTGCTGATCGAGGGGGCGATGCAGGCCGGCTACGAGGACTGGTCGCACTGGCTACCCTGCGACCGCGCGGTGGCGATGCCCTGCGCGCGCGTGGCGGAGACCACGCCCTATACACGCTCCACCGCCTGCGCGGCCGGTTGGCAATGGCGCATTCCGCTCCAGCATCGGACCGGCAACGGTTATGTCTATGCCAGCGCGCACCTGTCCGACGACGAGGCGGCGGCGACGCTGCTCGCGCGTCTGGATGGCGAGGCCATGGCCGAACCGCGCTTCCTGCGCTTCGTCGCCGGGCGACGCCGGCGCAGCTGGATCGGCAACGTCGTCGCGATCGGCCTGTCATCCGGCTTCCTCGAGCCGCTCGAATCGACCAGCATCCATCTGATCCAAAGCGGTATTGCCAAGCTGCTGACATTATTCCCGGACCGCGACATGGATCCGGCCTTGGCGGCGCGTTACGATGCGCTGCTCGCGGCCGACATGGACAATATCAAGGATTTTCTGATCCTCCATTATCGGGCCACGACGCGCGACGAACGGTTGTGGCGGGCGGCGCGCGCGATGGCGATACCGGAAAGCCTGGCGATGCGGATCGACCATTACCGCCGGGCCGGCCGGCTGATGGTCGGCAGTGATGATCTGTTCCGCGATGCGAGCTGGCTGGCGGTGCTCGACGGACAGGGGGTCGTCGCGGATGACTACAACCCGCTCGCCGATACGATCGACGCGGCGACCAATTGTGCACAGGTGCAGCAGATCGCTGACGTGATCGCCCGTGCCGCACCGACCTTGCCCAAGCATGACGCGGCGCTCGCCGCGCTGATCGCACAGACGGTATGAGCACGCGGATCAGCGCTCGGCGGATCGGGGTCGAGCAGCAGCCGATCGCGATCGTCGACGGCTTCCATCCCGATCCTGACAGCCTTCGCGATATCGCCGTCACGGCGGCTTTCGAGCCTGGCCGCCACCATTACCCAGGCCTGCGCGCGCCCTTGCCGGCGAGCTATTTCGCGCAAGTCCGCCCGGCGCTGACTGTGGTGCTGCGCGAGGTGTTCGGCGCCGGCGGCGGTATCGCCCTGATCGACGCGAGCTTTGCGATCGTCACCACATCCGCCGATGCGCTGAGCCTCCCGCAGCGCGTGCCGCATGTTGACGCGCTCGATGCGGACCGGATCGCGCTGGTCCATTATCTCAGTCCGGCGGGTGGCGATGGCACCGCCTTCTACCGGCATCGCAGCACGGGTTTCGAAACGATCGATGCGTCGCGCGGGCCGCATTATGGCGAGAGGCTGGCGCGCGAGATGGCGGCGACGCCGCCTGCGCAGGCCTATATTGCCGGCGATACGCCGCTGTTCGAGCGGATCGACGGCGTCTCCGGCGAGTATAATCGTGCGATCGTGTACCGGAGCGCAATGCTGCACAGTGGCGCGATCGCCCCCGACACAGTGTTGAGCGCCGATCCCGCACAGGGGCGGCTGACCGTCACCGCCTTCCTGCAGCTCGTGACGTCCTAGCCCAGGCTGGTCGCGGTGCGAGCCGCGAGCACCGGCTCCGTGCCCCGCCGAGACGGGGCCGGCGGAGCAGCCGCTTCGCCATGCGTGCCGGCGGTCATCAGGCGCGACCGCCGGATGTGCGGATCAGCGCCGCGAGCGGGGCGGCTGCACCGCGAGATAGACGGTGCTCCACAATTGCGCGGCATTGGACTCGTCGACATCCAGCTTGCCCGCCCCGAACGGCACGACCCGATAGCGACCGCCCTCATAGGTCCAGGACCAAAGCTCGGAGCTCTGCGTCGCCCTCGTCGCCTCGATCGCGCGCCACAGCGTCGCCTGCGCCGCAAGCAGCGTCCGCCGTGTCATGGGCGGCAGGTCGGTTCGCGCGAGCTGCTTTTCCAGCCCCGCGGCGAAAAGTGCCTGTTGCCAGGACCAGACGACCGCCCCGTGATAGGCGGCCGGGGTGAAGCGCGCTTGCACTTCCGCCGGGGCGAGCGCCGCATTGGCGACGAGCAGGCCGACGTCGGTCATCAGGCCGGCCGGAAACGGCCGCATCAGTGCGGTGACATAGGTGTCGAGCGCGGCCGGATCGGGGTTGCCGAACAGCAGCGCAAATCCCTCGTCAGAATTGATGATCGGCACCGGCCGTCCCTGCGCATCGAGGGCGATGGCATGATAGGTCAGAGCCGCCGTGCCCAATGCGGCGAGCGCTCTCTCGGCGGGGACGCCGACTTTGGTGGCATAGCGGCGGATCAACGGCCCGGCCTCGGCGGCCGGCAACGACATGCGGAACAGTTCCGGTGCCTTCGCCCGCCAGGTCGCCGCCATCGTTCCGGCGGGAGCCAATGCCTGGCGATCGGCTCGGCTCAGATAGGGATCGAGCAGCCCGGCGGCGAGCAGCCGTGCCCCCGCCTCCAGCGCGGCCGGCACCAGAACGGCATTGACGTCATAGGCATATTTGCCGCGGCCCAGACCTTCTTCGCTGTCGCGCCATTCGCCCGTCAGCCGGCCGTCGTGGATGCCGACGAGGTTGCTGGCCAGCGGCGCAGCGGCAAAAGGCTGCGCCTGCGCGACCACGAAGCGCAGGTTGCGAACCAGGCCGGCACCCGCGCTCTCCGAAGCACCGGGATGCGCCACGCTGGCGATCGGCCGGGCCAAGAAGCGGCGTGCGGCGGCCGGATCGCCGAGCAGATAGGGGGCGGCGACCGGCGCCAGCATGTAATCGTCGTCGACCATGCCATAGTCGAGTGTCGCGCCATCGCCGCCGCCGCCGTCCTTGCGATGTTCGACCACGGCGAATTCGCCGATCCCCTCCTCATGGGCGACGTCGCCCTGCGGCCCCAGTCGCGCGAGCACGGCGCCTAGCCCGGCCTCGATCGCCGGCGGGCGCAGCGCCGGCATCAGCAAGCGCAGCGACATCAACGTGTCCCGGCCGAAATAGGTGTTGAACCGCCACGACCCGGCGTTGAATTTTTCCTGATAGCTGAGGAAGCGCAAGGCGTTCCGGGCGCCAGCGTCATTCGCCGCCCGGGCGTCGAGCAGCTGGTCGAGCGGGATGCCGTGGAGCGGCGTCTCGCCCGTCGCCGCGACGATCGCAATCCGGATGCGATCGCCCGCACCCGCTTCGATGCCGGATGCCGAGAGGCGGCCCTCGATCACGCGCAATTCGAGCCGATAGCCGGGTGCGCCGTCGAGCCGGTCACGCCGCCAGACAATGCGGTCGCCGGCCACCTTAGGCCGGGTCGCAACCTCGGGTGGGAAACGGCCGACCGACTGATAGTCGCGGAGGAAGCGGACGTTGGACAGCACCGCCTGCTTGAAGGCCAGGCGCGGCACCGTGATGGTCGCCTCGGTCATGATGCCGTGTAGCGGGCGGCCCTTGTCGTCCCGCAGCGTGATCGGTCGCGGAGCCGCGTCGAGCGTCCACGTCGCGGGGCGGGCGAGCGATTGGAACCACAAGCCGACCCCGCTATTGCCAGCGGGGAAGGCGACCAGGATGCGGGGGGCGTCGCCGTTGCGCAGCAACAGATGCGCGGCCACGGCACCGTCGCGCACGAAGGCGTTGAGATTTTCCCCTTCGGTGACCTGATAGGCGAGTTCGGGCACGCCGCCGTGCTGCGGCCCCTGTCCCTGCGCCGCCAGGCCCCCCGCCATCGCCGCCCCGGCGAGCAGCGTCATCACGATCCGCGTCATTGCCATTCTCCCGACGAAACAGAGGCGCGGCAGGCTGGATAGCCGCCGCGCCTCACACGGCAAGCCAAGGCTTGCGGAGCAATCGTCGCCGATCAGAATTTGAACGTCAGCGAACCGCCATAGGTCGCGCCGACGATGCCGCGGGCGTAGAAATAGCCGTTGGTCACCGCCTGCGTCTGGCCCTGGCGCGGGTTGCCTTCGGTCAGTCCGACGACGTCGAAGATATTGTCGGCGTTGAGGTTCAGCTGGACGCGATCGCTGACGTTGAAATTGACGCCGACGCCGGTCACGCCATAGCTCGGCAGGGCGATGCCATTGCCGTTATCGGCGTAGATCTTGCCGATATATTTATAGCGGCCGTAGACCTCGCCGAGGCCGTGGGGCAGCTGCACGGTCGGGCTGATCGTGAACAGCTGCGCCGGGGTGCGTTCCGGCCGGTTGCCTTCATATTGCGAGCCCGCGTCGACGCCGTTGAGCTGCAGGTTGAGCAGCTTCGGGTCCTGGAAGACGCCCTGGAAATCGACGGCGAACCAGTCGATCGGCCGGACCACGAAATCGAGCTCGACACCGATCGTGCGCAGATTGGCATTCAGATTGACCTGCTGCGACGGATTATTCGGGTCGGAGAAATTGTAGTTCTGGTTGCGGAAGTTGGTGCGGAACACCGTCGCCGATCCGGAGAACAGCTTGCCGTATTGGTAGCGGGCGCCGGCTTCGTACAATTCGATCGTGGTGATCGGATCGGTGGTGTTGGTCTGGAAACCGTTGGCGT
>JAEWJQ010000373.1 GCA_023386515.1 Pseudomonadota bacterium
GTCGTCTCCTGCATGTCGAAGCGGACGCGATAATGGCCCGCCATCGCCAGGATCTGGGCGCGGTCGGCAGCCTTGGCCGCCTGGGCCTCGGCGGCGGCCTGGCGGAGCGGGCCGTCGGCATGCGCCGGGGTGAGGGCGGGGGCGAAGCACAGCGCGACGATCGCGACGGCGGGAAGCGAACGGGTGAGCATCGACGGCATCCTTTCAGAAGCGATAGGTCAGCGAGGCGCTGGCGTTGCGCCCCGGCTGGGTGAAGGCGGCGGGGGGGACGTCGGCGGCACCGGCGGGCAGGGGGCGGGGCTCGGCGAGGCCGCGTACGTCGGACCAATAGGCATAGGTCGCATTGGTCAGGTTGAAGATGCCGGCGCGCAGCGTCAGCACCTCGCTCAACCGGGCGCATAGGGTTGCGTCCAGGATCGTGAAGGCATCGGGCCGGAAGCAGGTGCCGGTGCACAGCCCGTCAGTGTCGTGCGCGGCCTTGCGGGCGCTGTGGGTGATCAGCAGCTGGCCGCCGAACCGGCCCCGCTCCGGCTCTCGCCAGCCGATCCCCGCGACCAGCTTGAGCGGATCGACCGTCGCCAGTGGCTTGGTGATACCGTCGGGTCCGATCTGCTCGCCCTCGGCATAGGCGAGCGCCAGTTGCCCGCTCAGCCCGTTGGCCGCGCGCGTTGCCAGCCGCGCCTCGGCGCCGCGGACGCTGGCGCGGTCGAGGTTGATGAACTGGAACAGGGCCGGGTCGCTCTGCGTGAAGCGGCCGCCGATCAGCTCCTGGCTGATGAAGTCGCGGTATCGGGCGCGGAAGACGCTGGCCGACAGGTTGACCGCCTTGCTGTCGACACGAAGCCCGGCTTCCAAGGCCTCGCTCGTCTCCGGTCGCAGGGCGGGATTGGGGATGGAGGTGTAACCGGAGGTGAGATTGGAGAAATATTGGTTGATCTGCCCCGGTTCTGGCGCGCGGAAGCCGCGGGCGTAGCTGGCGAACAAGCGGATCATGGGGGCGAGTTTGGCCACCGCGCCCAGGCGCGGGCTCATCCGGTCGCCGGTCTGCCCGGCGGTGGCGAAGTTGGGCAGGAGCGGATCGCGCCGCGGCGACAGGCGGTAGGCGTCATAGCGAACGGCCGGTTGCAGGGTCAGCGGACCCAGGCCGATCTCGTCACCGACGAAGGCGCCGGCGAGCGTGAAATCGGTGATCGGAAAGGCGCGCGTCGGAAAGCTCTCGCCGCGGGGCGGCACGGTGCCGTCGCGCACCCCGCGCTGGCGCAGCACGCTGAGGTCGGCGCCGGTGACCAGCCGGTGCGTCACGGCGCCGGTCGCAAAGCCCAGCCGCAGCTCGCCCGATGCCCCATAAACGCGGTTCTCAAAGGTGTTCAGCCGGGTGCGGCTGGGCAGCGTGCGACGCGCTTCGGCGCTGACCTGACGGTTGTCGGCATCCTGCAGATAGGCGGCGGCCCTAGCGAACTGGATCAGGCCGCCGCCGTCGTAGGTCCAGTCGAGCGCGCCGCGCCAGCGCCGGGCGCCGTCGCGCGCCTGCAGACCGGCAACGCTGGCGTTGATCCCGGTCAGCACGTCGGTGGCGACATGATGGTCGAGCACCTCCCCGGTCGCGCGCAGCCGCTGGCCGGGGGCGATGTCCCAGACCAGCTTGCCGAGCACGGCATTGGCGTGGCCGGTCTGCGGGTTGGGTGCGGTGCGGGCGATGCCGGTGCCTTCGACGTCGCCGCGGTTCTTCAGTTCGGCGAAGTCGCGGCGCGTATAGGCCAGCATCGTCGACACGTCGCCCGATCGTGCCGCGACGACGGCGGATTGGCTGAACTCGTCGTCGGCGGCATTGAACTGGGTGCGCACCGAGCCGCCGAACGACCGTTCGCCGAGGATGTCGGCGGGGTCGCTGGTGGTGAAGCTACCCGCGCCCGCCAGCCCGTCGCTGCCGTACAGCGCCGAGGCGGGCCCGCGCAGGAACTCGACCGACTTGATCAGGCCCAGATCGACATAATCGCCACGGCCGACGTCCTGCGCGCCGAAGCTGAAGCCATAAGGGACGCGCACGCCGTCGACCTGGATCAGCACGCGGTTGCCGCCGATGCCGCGCACCGCGAAGCCTTCGTTGCCGGCGCGCCCGGTCGATCCCATCGCCGCGCCGAACCGCGTCGGGGCGCGGCGGACGCTGATCCCGGGCTCGAAGCGGACGAGGTCGCGGATGTCGGTCGCCAATTCCCCGGCGATGTCTTCCGCGGTCTTGGCGGAGACGGTGACGGGCGCATCCTTCGCCGCGACCGGCGTGCGCGTGGCGGTGACTACCACGTCCCGCTGGTCTCGCGAATCGGTTCCCTCCGACGGTACCGGGCCGCCCAATGCCGCCAGAGCGGCCAGCGTCACTAACATCACATCCCCTTTACGCTATCGCAACGCAATCGCAATGAAGCGGAGAGACCGGTCGTAGCAAATGCTTTTTGCGAGTCGGTCGCAAGAGTCGGAAGGAACGGGATTTCTCGGTTAGGTCGAACCGAGCACCGGCACGTGAACGAGTCGCACGAGGCCCACGGCAGTGTCGTCGACCGACCGACACGATGTCACGCGGTCGTGATTCGGCCTGTGTCGCGCGGTCGGTCGGATTCCCCGCCACCGCTTCATCCGACATGCGGAACCGTCTAGTATGTCCTTTCGACCACGGAGACCGAAGATGCGCGTGCTGGGCGGCCTGTTCCCCCTTTTGCTCGGTGCGGCGGCGCCGGCGACATCCGTGCCGCCGGGGACGTTCCGGACATGGGGCATCCACCCCGTCGTCCCGCTGGCGCTGAATGCCGCAGGGCTGACCGTGACGGTGGCCGCCACGCCCTGCCGTGAGCGATCGCAGAACGAAGGGTGCAGCAGCGAAGGCGTCAGCAATCAGGCCCGGATCACCGTGACGCAGCCGGGCCTGCCGCCGTTCGAGATGGTTAGCGACCGCCAGGCGTCGTACGTGCGGGTCGCCATCGTCCGTCTTTCCCCGTCGGGCCGCGCGGGGGTCGTGGTGGACAACCAATGGGGTGGTTCGGCCGGGATCACCGCCGTCACAATCATCGAGCCGGCTGCCGGCGGGTTCCGGGCCGTGCCCCTGACCTATCAGGGCTCGACGGAACTGATCGGGGAGGTGAAAATGGTCTCACGCGGTCGCCGGCAGCATGGCTGGCCAGGCCTCGTGCTGGAGGCGCCGGGCTTCAACTTCTCGCACGAATGCACCGCCTGCGGGCGGGGCATACCGATGGTCCTGACCGTGCGACAGGGGCGCAGCGTCGACATATCCGCCGATCCCGCGGTGCGGCGCCTGTTCGCCCGCGACCTGCCGGCGCGACGCCGTCTCTGCCTGTCGACGGAGACGGAGCGGAACGGCCAG
>JAEWJQ010000040.1 GCA_023386515.1 Pseudomonadota bacterium
CGGTCAGGTTCTTGAGCCCCGGCTGGACGCTCCAATTGTATTCGCCCGCAACGAAGACGAAGGCGTCGGCGCGGCGGATCTTCGCGGCCAGTGCCTTGAGGGCCGGCGGCGCCTCGCCGGCGGGATATTCCTTGTACATGCGGTCGAGCATCGGCAGATCGAGCGCCTTGGCATCGATCAGCTCGGCCTCGGCACCGCGCGCCCGGAACTGGCGGACCAGATAGTCCGCGAGGCGGATGCCCTGCCGGTCCGAGCGATAGGAGCCGTAGAAGATCAGGATCGAGTCGGGCATCGTCTTCGGCTCCGCACAGGGGCGGGCGCGACGGATCGGCCGCCGCGCCCAAGGGATTAGCCGCGGATGAACGCGAGCAGGTCGGCGTTGATCCGGTCGGCATGCGTCGTCGGCATGCCGTGCGGCAATCCGGGATAGCTCTTCAGCGTAGCGCCTTCGACGAGCTCGGCGGACAATTTGCCGGTGGTCGGGAAGGGCACGACCTGATCGTCCTCGCCGTGCATCACCAGCGTCGGCACGCGGATTGCCTTGAGATCGTTCGTGAAGTCCGTCTCGCTGAACGCCTTGATGCCGCGGGTATGGGCGAGAATGCTGCCCATCATGCCCTGCCGCCACCAGTTGCGGCGCACCCCGTCCTTCACCTCGGCGCCGTCGCGGTTGTAACCGAAGAACGGCAGGGTGAAGTCCCAGAAGAACTGCGCGCGATTGGTCGCCGTCTGGTGGCGGACGTCGTCGAACACCGCGATCGGCACGCCGTCGGGATTGGTGGGCGTCTGCACCATGATTGGTGCCACCGCGCTGACCAGCACCGCCTTGGCGACGCGGCCCGGCTTGGCCTGCGCGACGTAGCGCGCCACCTCGCCGCCGCCGGTCGAATGGCCGACGTGGATCGCGTCTCTGTGATCGAGCGCGTCGGTCAGCGCGACGACGTCGGCGACATAGCTGTCCATGTCATGTCCGTCGGCCGACTGGCTCGACCGGCCGTGGCCGCGCCGGTCGTGCGCGACGACGCGATAGCCCTGCTCCAGGAAGAACATCATCTGCGCGTCCCAGTCGTCGGAGCTGAGCGGCCAGCCATGATGGAAGTGGATGACCTGGGCGTCGCGGGGGCCCCAGTCCTTGTAGAAGATCTCGGTGCCGTCGGCGGTGGTGAGGAAGGGCATGGTGTGTCTCCGTCTGTCGGGTGGGTACGCTTTACGGAACTGGGGGATCAGGCCGCGTCGACCAGGACGATCTCGGCATCCTCGATCGCGGTGACGCGCAGCACGGCCTCGTCGGTGATCGCCGCGCCGTCGCGGGCGGCAATGCGCACGCCGTTGACCTCGACCGCGCCGGTCGCGGGGACCAGATAGGCATGGTGGCCGGCGCCGAGTTCGTATTCCGCGGTTTCGCCCGCCTTGATCGTCGCGCCGAGCACGCGGGCGTCGGTGCGGATCGGCAGCGCGTCGCTGTCGCCCTCCACCCCGCTCGCCAGCGTCACGAACTTGCCCGAGCGCTCGCCGCGCGGGAAGGGCTTGGCGCCCCAGCTCGGCTGGCCGCCGCGCGCCTTGGGCTCGATCCAGATCTGGAAGATGCGGGTGCTGCCCGGCTCCAGATTGTATTCCGAATGGCGCACGCCCGACCCGGCGCTCATCACCTGCACGTCGCCCGCCTCGGTGCGGCCGGTGTTGCCCAGGCTGTCCTGATGCGTGATCGCGCCGTCGCGGACATAGGTGATGATCTCCATGTCGGCATGCGGGTGCGGCGGGAAGCCGGTGCCGGCGGCGATCGTGTCGTCGTTCCATACCCGGATCGGGCCCCAGCCCATCCGCTTGGGATCATAGTAATTGGCGAAGGAGAAATGATGCTTGGCATCGAGCCAGCCGTGGTTGGCGCCGCCGAGGCTGGCGAAGGGGCGATGGTCGATCATGTCCGGTCTCCGTGGTCAGGAGCAGCGCCGTTCCGCTGCGTTGCCAGCAAGATGCGATCGATGCGCGCTTGACGAAACAGAAAGGATGGCATTGGATCGTTGCCGAAAATGACACGTCGCCTGCCCGATCTCGAAGCCATGGCGATCTTTGCCAAGGTCGCCACGCTCGGCTCCTTCGCCGCTGCCGCGCAGGACCTCGGCTTATCCAATCCGACCGTGTCCAAGGCGATCAGCCGCCTCGAACAGCGGCTCGGCGTCGCCGTGTTCGCGCGCACCTCGCGCCGGCTGTCGCTGACCGACGGCGGTCGCGCGCTGCTCGACCGCGCCGCGCGCATCCTCAGCGAGGGAGAGGCGGCGGAGGACGATGCCGCCGAACAGGCGACCAGCCCGCGCGGCCGGGTGCGGATCAGCGCGCCGCTGTCGTTCGGCATCGGCCATATGGCGGCGACCTTGCCCGGCTTCCTGGAGCGTTATCCCGACGTCACGCTCGACCTCGCGCTCAGCGACCGGCAGGTCGACCTGATCGCCGACGGTTTCGACCTCGCGCTGCGCATCGGCCGGCTGGAGGATTCGTCGCTGATCGCGCGGCGGCTGTGCACCGTGCGGCTGCTGCTCGTCGCCGCGCCCGCCTACCTCGCCGCGCACGGCCGCCCGACCCACCCGGCCGAGCTGCTGCGCCACCGCGTGCTCGGCTATTCGGGCGGCGCCACCCCCGGCCTCTGGCGCTTCACCCACCCACAGTTCGGCGAGGAGACGGTGCAGCCGCCGGTGCGGCTTTGGACCGACAATGCCGATCTGCTCACGCCCGCGCTGCTGGCGGGGCAGGGGCTGGCAGTGCAGCCCGAATTCCTCGTGTGGCAGGAATTGCGCGACGGCCGGCTGGAGACGGTCATGGCGGACTGGGCGCCGCCGGTGCTCGGCCTGCACCTGGTCATGCCGCCGTCGCCGCTGCGCCCGTTGCGCGTCCAGGCGGTGATCGACCATCTCGCCGCCGCGTTAGCCGTCGCGCCCTGGGCGCGACCCTGAGCGTCAGCCCTGCAGCGCGATCTCGGTATCGATCTGCGCCTGACGTAGCAGGTCCAGCGTCGCCTCGCGCGCACCCGCCGGATCGGCGTTGGCGATCGCCTCGAACAGGATGCGGTGCTGCGGCATCGGGTCGCGCGGCTGCCGGCTGGCCTTGTTCTTGAAGATCGTCGTCCAGCGCACCGCGGAGGTGATGCTGACCGACAGGCCGACCAGCAGTTCGTTGTCCGTCGCCTCCAGGATCGCCGCGTGGAACAGCTGGTCCGCCATCTGCCCTTCCGGCGTGGCGAGGCCGTGGGCGGCCATCTGCTCAAGCGCATGGCCCATGCGCGACAATTGCCGCGCATCGCGCCGCGTCGCCGCCATTTCCGCCGCTGCCGGCTCGACGATCATCCGCAGTTCGAACAGCGCCCGCACGAAGTCGAGCGGCGGCGAGCCCTCGAACATCCAGGCGAGCAGATCGGGATCGAGCATCGCCCACAGCGCCCGGTCGCGCACCCGCGTCCCCGCCTTCGGTCGGCTCTCTACCAGGCCCTTGGCGGCGAGCATCCTGAGCGCCTCGCGCACGACGCTGCGCGACACCCCGTTCTGCTCGGCGAGTTCCACCTCACCGGGCAGCACCGCGCCGGGCGCATAGGCGCCGGTCGCGATGGCGACGCCCAGCCGGTGGGCGAGCAATGTGTGGGCGGGTCGCCGCCGGCTTCGGTCCTGCATGTCGGCGTCTCCCCTGGCCGCCAATCCTAGGCAGGGAAGTACAGCCGCATCAAGCATTTCGTGCTGTGCCGTCCCAAATGGCGCGACATGGCGGAAAGCGGTTGACGAGGCGTAGTCTTGTCAGACAAGATGTCGGCAATGGGGGAGGATGTGCCAATGAGCACCCATGCCACGTCGCTCGGATCATCCTGTCTGCGCCACCCCCGCGCGTCTCATTCATGGCGCCGCGCGAGCGGACGTCCGACGGAGTTCAGACCGATGCGAATGCTGTTCAGCGCGATCGCGCTTGTCCTCGCCGCCCCCGCGCTCGCGCAGGAGGCTCCCGCGGCCGACACCGCCCCCGGCGCGACGGACGTGGTGACGGTGCACGGCGACCGCCCCGCACCCAAGTTCGACAAGCGGCTGTTCGGCCAGTTCGCTGAACATCTCGGCAGCGGCATCTACGGCGGCATCTGGGTCGGCAAGGGCAGCAAGGTGCCCAACATCGACGGCTATCGCCGCGACGTGATCGACGCGCTGAAGGCGATCCGCGTGCCGGTCATCCGCTGGCCGGGCGGTTGCTTCGCCGACGAATATCACTGGCGCGAAGGCATCGGGCCGCAGGCCAAGCGCAAGGTCAAGATCAACACCAACTGGGGCGGCGTCACCGAGGATAATCGCTTCGGCACGCACGAGTTCATGAACTATTCGGAACTGGTCGGCGCCGAACCCTATGTGTCCGGCAATATCGGCAGCGCGCCGCCCTACGAGATGGCGGAATGGGTCGAATACATGACCTCGCCGACCGGTTCGAGCCTGGCGCAGGAGCGTGCCGCCAATGGCCGCAAGGCGCCGTGGAAGCTCACCATGTTCGGGCTCGGCAACGAATTGTGGGGCTGCGGCGGCAACATGAAGCCGGAATATGCCGCCGACGTCACCCGCCGCTATTCCACCTTCATCAAGATGCCCGAGGGCCAGCGGGTGATGAAGATCGCCAGCGGCGCCAATTCCGAGGATTACAACTGGACCGATGTGATGATGCGCGACGCCGGCGGTCATTTCGACGGCATCGGCGTCCATTATTACACTATCCCCTACAGCTGGGGGAAGAAGGGCGCGGCGCTCGGCTTCGACGAGGACGGCTGGGCGCGAACCCTCGCCAAGACGACCAAGATGGAAGAGCTCGTCACGCGCCACGCCGCGGTGATGGACAAATACGATCCCAAGAAGCGCGTGGCGCTGCTCGTCGACGAATGGGGCACCTGGTACGATGTCGAGCCGGGCACCAATCCGGGCTTCCTCTACCAGCAGAACTCGCTGCGCGACGCGCTGGTCGCCAGCCTCAACTTCGACATCTTCGCCCGTCACACCGATCGCCTGCGCGGCGCCAACATCGCGCAGATGGTCAACGTGCTGCAGTCGATGCTGCTCACCGACGGCAACCGCATGGTGAAGACGCCGACCTATTGGGTGTTCGATCTGTACAAGGACTATCAGGACGGCATCGTCCTGCCGGTCGACGTCCAGTCGCACTGGTACAACAAGAACGAATGGACGCTGAAGGCGGTCAGCGCCAGCGCAGTCCGCGGCACCGACGGCGCGGTCCACATGGGCCTGACCAACGTCGATCCCAACCGGCCGG
>JAEWJQ010000058.1 GCA_023386515.1 Pseudomonadota bacterium
GTGCGTCGTGCATTGCGTCGCCAGTGCGGTGCTGCTCGCGATGCTGTCGGCGGCGGGTGGACTGCTCCTCAACCCGATCTTTCACGAGGTCGGGCTGGTCTTCGCGATCCTGCTCGGCGCGATCGCGCTCGGCCGCGGGATCGCCGAGCATGGCTATTGGATGCCCGCCGCGATGGGCGCGTTCGGCCTCGGCATCATGGCGGGGGCGATGAGCCTGCCGCATGACGGCGGCGGCGCGGAAACCCTGTGGACCGTGGTCGGTGTCGGCCTGCTCGCGTTCGGCCACGATCTCAATCGCCGCGCCACCGCCTGAGCCGGGCGAGGGGCCGCTTGCCCCGACCCGGCTGCATCCCTAAATCGCGCGGATGGCGCACACCCATCACGAACCGCAAGGCGAGGAATTGACCGACGTCGCACGCGCGACGCTGGAACGCGCCGGCGAACAATGGACGCAGATGCGCGCCGCGGTGTTCGGTGCGCTCGCCGGCTTCGACAAGCCGGCCAGCGCCTATGACCTCGCCGAGGCGGTGTCGGCCGATCAGGGACGGCGCGTCGCGGCGAACAGCGTGTATCGCATCCTTGACGTGTTCGTCGCCGCCAATCTGGCGCGCAAGGTGGAGAGCGCCAACGCCTATGTCGCCAACGCCCATCCCGATTGCGTCCATGATTGCATCTTCCTGGTGTGCGATTCCTGTGGGCAGATCGTGCACCTCGACGACGACACGCTGACTCGCGGCGTCCGCTCCGCGGCGCAGGATGCCGGTTTTACGCCGGTTCGCCCGGTGATCGAGGTGCGCGGCACGTGCGCCGCCTGTCGCCGCCCGGCTTGACCGGGATCAGACCGGCAATCGACACCCTCCGCCATTACGGGTAAGCGGGTCCGATGGCCGACCTTCCTGACACGCCGCTGCTCGATACCGTCACCACCCCGGACGACCTTCGCAAGCTGAAGCCCGACCAATTGCGGCAGCTCGCCGACGAGCTGCGTGCCGAGACGATCTCGGCGGTCGGCACCACCGGCGGCCACCTCGGTTCGGGGCTGGGCGTGGTCGAGCTGACCGTCGCCATCCATTACGTCTTCGACACGCCGACAGACCGGCTGATCTGGGACGTCGGTCACCAATGCTATCCGCACAAGATCCTGACCGGCCGCCGCGACCGCATCCGCACGTTGCGCCAGGGCGGCGGCCTGTCCGGCTTCACCAAGCGGACGGAGAGCGAATATGATCCGTTCGGCGCGGCGCACAGCTCGACCTCGATCTCGGCGGCGCTCGGCTTCGCGACCGCCAACCGCCTGACCGGCTCGCCCGCCAAGGCGATCGCGGTCATCGGCGACGGTTCGATGTCGGCGGGCATGGCCTATGAAGCGATGAACAACGCCGAGGCCGCCGGCAACCGCCTGATCGTCATCCTCAACGACAATGACATGTCGATCGCCCCGCCGGTCGGCGGCCTGTCCGCCTATCTGTCGCGGATCGTGTCGAGCCGCGAGTTCCTCGGCGTCCGCGACGTGCTGCGCAAGCTCGCCCGCCGCCTGCCGCGGCCGCTGCACAAGGCGGCGCGCAAGACCGACGAATATGCGCGCGGGCTGACCATGGGCGGCACGCTGTTCGAGGAACTGGGGTTCTACTACGTCGGGCCAATCGACGGGCATAATCTCGAGCATCTGATCCCGGTGCTGGAGAATGTCCGCGACGCGCCGGAAGGACCGATCCTCGTCCATGTCGTCACCAAGAAGGGCAAGGGCTATGCCCCGGCCGAGGCGGCGGCGGACAAATATCATGGCGTGCAGAAGTTCGACGTGATCACCGGCGCGCAGGCCAAGGCGCCGCCGGGGCCGCCGGCCTATCAGAATGTCTTCGGCGATCAGCTGGTCAAGGAAGCCGAGCGCGATCCCACGATCGTCGCGATCACCGCGGCGATGCCGTCGGGCACCGGCGTCGACCGCTTCGCCAAGGCCTTTCCCGACCGCACCTTCGACGTCGGCATCGCCGAACAGCATGCCGTGACCTTCGCCGCGGGCCTCGCCGCGCAGGGAATGCGGCCGTTCTGCGCGATCTATTCGACCTTCCTGCAGCGCGCCTACGACCAGGTCGTCCACGACGTGGCGATCCAGAATCTGCCGGTGCGCTTCGCGATCGACCGTGCCGGCCTGGTCGGTGCCGACGGCGCGACCCACGCGGGCAGCTTCGACGTCACCTATCTGGCGACCCTGCCCAATTTCGTCGTCATGGCCGCGGCGGACGAGGCGGAGCTGGTCCATATGACCCATACCGCCGCCTGCCACGACACTGGCCCGATCGCGGTCCGCTATCCGCGCGGCAACGGCACCGGCGTGGCGCTGCCCGAGGTGCCGGAGCGTCTGGAGATCGGCAAGGGCCGGCTGGTCCGTGAAGGCAAGACGGTGGCAATCCTCTCGCTCGGCACCCGCCTGGGCGAGGCGCTGAAGGCGGCCGACGTGCTGGAGGCCAAGGGGCTGTCGACCAGCGTCGCCGACCTGCGCTTCGCCAAGCCGCTCGACGAGGCGCTGATCCGCCGCCTGCTGACCACCCACGAGGTCGCCGTGACCATCGAGGAGAATGCGGTCGGCGGCCTCGGCGCGCATGTGTTGACCATGGCGAGCGACGCCGGCCTGATCGACGGCGGCCTGCGGCTGCGGACGATGCGCCTGCCCGACGTGTTCCAGGACCAGGACAAGCCCGAGAAGCAATATGCCGAGGCGGGGCTCGACGCCGATCATATCGTCGAGACGGTGCTGAAGGCGCTGCGCCACAACAGCGCTGCCGTCCCCGAGGGCGCGCGCGCCGGAGCCGGCGCGCCGTCCCGCGATCGGAGCGGGACGGCGACCGTCACCCGCCTAGCGTAATTCTGGGCACGACGGCCGCTGCCATGCCGCTGCGGTCCGGTCGAGCCGCAGGTCGGCGCCGCTGCGTGTCCGCGGCTCCGGTCCGTCGCCGAGGCCCCGCCACAGCGCCGCGTTGAACGCGGTGGTGTCGAGATGATCCTCGGTGCGGAAGTTCTGGCCGTGCATCGCCGTCGCCCACCAGTCGGCGCTGCGCCCCGGGCAGCCGACGGTCGCGGCGACGCGCGGCGCGAAGCGGTCTGCAGGGATCGGCAGCTGGGTCGCGCGCAGCACGTCGGCCGCCTCCGCCCGGTAGGTCCAGGTCGATTGCGCCGGGTCGAACAGATCGGCCATCGGCATCGCCAGCCCGTCGTTGAGACCTAAAGGCTTTAACCCCAGCACCGCCTCGATCGTGCGGAGCACGTTGACCGTGGTGTAGCGCGTCGACACCAAAGCCTGCTGGCGGACATAGGGGCCGACGACATAGGCGATGCTGCGCCGCGCATCGACGTGATCGGCGCCGTTCTGCGCATCGTCCTCGATGACGAAGATCAGGGTCGAACCCGCGGCGTGGCTGTGCGCGATCCGCTCCACCACGAGACCCAGCGCATAGTCGTTGTCCGCCATCTGCGTTTCGACCGTGTTCACCCCGTCGATCGCGCCGTCGAAATCGCCGAAATGATCGTGGCTGAGCCGGAGCAGCGTCAACGCCGGCAGCGTGCCGGCCGCATCCGCGGCATCGAACTCCCGCTGCCATTCGCGCACCCGCCAGAAGTCGGCAAGCTTCTGGTCGAAACCGCGGAAATACGGGTCGCTGCGGCTGGCGAGCAGGCGATCGCCGGGCGTGTAGATGCGCCGGTGCGTCGTCCAGGGCTCGCGGATCACCGGCACCGCGCCGGGTTCGCCCGTGTCGTAGATCGAGGCGTCGGAAAACCCGTAGTTGCGCACCGACAGGCCGGCGCGGATCGCCGCATCCCACAGGAAGCCTTGGCCCGGCCTGTCGTCGTCGTCCGGGTCCGGCGCGGTCAGCAACGCCGGACCGGGCATCAGGTCCGGATCGGTCGACAGCTTCGGGTTGGTCGCATGGCGCTCGGCCGCGGTCTGCTGGGTGTAGACGAAGCGATCCGCTTCCTCCGCCTCATAGGCGAGGCCGCGCTGGGCATAATTCACCGGCGCGGTCTTCTCGAGCAGGTCCGGCGTGCGCGCCGCGGTCGACCAGGTCCAGCCGGTGCTCGATTGCTCGCCCGAGTCATAGAAGTTGTCGAGGGTGACGAACTGGCGCGCGAGCCGGTGATGATTCGGCGACAGCGCCCGGCCGAGGATGGCGAGATGCGGATCGCCGTTGCCGATCTCCAGATCGCCGAGCACCTGGTCGTAGGTGCGGTTCTCCTTGATGATGAACACGACATGCTGGATGCGCGCGCGGATCGCCGCCATGCGCG
>JAEWJQ010000068.1 GCA_023386515.1 Pseudomonadota bacterium
GGGCATGCCCGGGGGGCATGCCCGACCCCGTCACTCTCTCCTGCAAGGAGAGGGGATTCGAGAGTTGCCATGCCTTCCCATTCCGGTCTCTTCACCGTCATCGAGCGCGCCGCCCGCAAGGCGGGGCCGCGGCTGCGGCGCGACTTCAACGAGGTCCAGCATCTGCAGGTCAGCCGCAAGGGGCCGGCGGACTTCGTCTCGATCGCCGACAAGCGCGCCGAGCAGACGCTGTTCGAGGAGCTGCAGCGGGCGCGGCCGGACTGGGGCTTCCTGATGGAGGAGGGCGGCGAGGTCGCGGGCGACCCCAACAAGCCGCGCTTCATCATCGACCCGCTCGACGGCACCAGCAACTTCCTGCACGGCATCCCCCATTTCGCCATCTCGATCGCGGTCGAGGAGCCGTTGCCCAACGGCAAGCGCGAAGTGACCACGGCGCTGGTCTACCAGCCGATCACCGACGAAAGCTTCTGGGCGGAGAAAGGCCGCGGCGCCTGGCATACCGACCAGCGGCTGCGCGTGTCGGCGCGGCGCGACCTGTCGGAGGCGCTTATCGCCACCGGCATCCCGTTCCTGGGCCACGGCAATTTCGCCGAATGGAGCCGGATCTTCGGGGCGATCGCGCCGGAAGTGGCGGGCATCCGCCGGTTCGGGTCGGCTGCTCTCGATCTCGCCTGGGTCGCGGCCGGCCGGTTCGACGGCTATTGGGAATCGGGGCTGAAGCCCTGGGATACGGCGGCGGGCCTGCTGCTGGTCAAGGAAGCGGGCGGCTATGTCACCGACTTCCGCGGTGCCGACCGGGCGATGGAACGCAACGAGTTCCTCGCCGCCAACGACGGCCTGCACAGCAAACTGCACAAATTGGTGGCGGGCGCGCTGCGCTAAGGCGCAGGCGTTCCGCACCGACCCTCACCCCATCGATCGCTGCGCGACCTCTTCCCTCTCCCGGTGGGAGAGGGAGGGAGCGCCGCAGGCGCGGAAGGGTGAGGGCAAGCGCGGAACATCCGCCTCCTGCGATTCATTCTCACAGCCCCACGGCCTTGCCCGGTCCCGGCCACGGGCCTAAAGCGACGCCATCCACTTCGCACCTGCGAGAAGCCTCTTGGTCGACCTGTCGCAATATCTTCCGATCCTCATCTTCCTGGGCATCGCGCTCGCGCTGTCGAGCGCCTTCGTGTTCCTGCCCATGGCGGTCGCCCGGCTGACCGGCGCGCACAAGCCGAACGAGCAGAAGCTCAGCGAATATGAGTGCGGCTTCCCCGCCTTCGAGGATCCGCGCAGCCAGTTCGACGTGCGATTTTATCTGATCGCCATTCTGTTCATCATCTTCGATCTCGAAGCAGCCTTCCTATATCCTTGGGCAGTCAGCGTTTTTACGCTCGGCTGGACCGCGTGGATCTCCATGATGATCTTCATCGGCGAGCTGGCGCTGGGACTCGTATACGCCTGGAAGAAGGGAGCGTTGGATTGGGAATGACCCCCACATCCGGACCCGTTGAGCTCAATCGCGCGGCCGGCGCCTCGTCGCTGGTGCCGCCCGACCAGGGCTTTTTCGATAGCCTGAACGGTGAATTGACCGACAAGGGCTTTCTGGTCACCTCGACCGAGGAGCTGTTCCAGTGGGCCCGCACCGGCTCGCTGTGGTGGATGACCTTCGGCCTCGCCTGCTGCGCGGTCGAGATGATCCACGTCAACATGCCGCGCTACGATCTGGAGCGGTTCGGCGCCGCGCCGCGTGCGTCGCCGCGCCAGTCGGACGTGATGATCGTCGCCGGCACTTTGTGCAACAAGATGGCGCCGGCGCTCCGCAAGGTCTACGACCAGATGTCGGAGCCCAAATACGTCATCTCGATGGGCAGCTGCGCCAATGGCGGCGGCTATTACCATTACAGCTATTCGGTGGTGCGCGGCTGCGATCGCGTCGTGCCGGTGGACATCTACGTGCCCGGCTGCCCGCCGACTGCGGAGGCGTTGCTGTACGGCATCATGCAGCTGCAGCGGAAGATCCGCCGCGCCGGGAGCATCGAACGGTGAGGGCGCCCGCACCCGCTTATGCCGCGCACCTCAACGATGCGACGATCGAGCTGGCGCAGGCGACGCTCGGCGCCGCGCTGAGCCATGCGGTGGCGGAGGTCGGCGAGGTCAAGCTGTACGTCGAGCGTGAGGACATCGTCCGTGCGCTGACCGCGCTGCGCGACACGCCGGGCCTCGAATATCAGCAGCTGATGGAGATCGCCGGCGTCGACTATCCGGAGCGCCCCGAGCGGTTCGAAGTCGTCTATTGCCTGCTGTCGCTGACCCGCAACCATCGCCTGCACGTCCACGTCTCGACCGACGACGTGAAGCCGGTGCCGTCGGTGACGGGGATCTGGCCGGTCGCCGGCTGGCTGGAGCGCGAGATCTACGATCTGTACGGCGTGCTGTTCAGCGGCAATGCGGACCTTCGCCGCATCCTGACCGACTATGGCTTCCGCGGCCATCCGCTGCGCAAGGACTTCCCGATGACCGGGTTCGTCGAGATGCGCTATTCGGAAGAAGAGAAGCGCGTCGTCTACCAGCCGGTGAGCCTCGCGCAGGACTTCCGCAACTTCGACTTCCAGAGCCCGTGGGAGGGCGCCGAATACGTCCTTCCCGGCGACGAGAAGGGCATGCTGCCGGAGGCCAAGGGCGCGCCGACGCCGCTGAAGGCGGATGAGATCCAGAAAGCGGACGCTACCAAGACGCCGACCGAAGCGCCGAAGGCGGGCAGCGAGCCCTATGCCAAGACGACCACGACCGACACCGGCAAGACCGGCGCGGGCGAGGCGCACGGCGGCAACAAGGCCGACAGCAAGCCGCAGGAGTCGGACGTGGTGCCGACCAAGGGTGAAGGACAGAACCAGTGAGCGACTATGTCAGCGAGCTGATGGGTGTCGAGGACGCCGCCGATCCGACGACCGGCGACGTCACCATCCAGAATTACACGATCAACTTCGGCCCGCAGCATCCCGCAGCGCACGGCGTGCTGCGCCTCGTCATGGAGCTGGACGGCGAGATCATCGAGCGGGTCGACCCGCACGTCGGCCTGCTGCATCGCGGCACCGAGAAGCTGATCGAATATAAGACCTATGCGCAGGCGATCCCCTATTTCGATCGCCTCGATTATTGCTCGCCGATGTGCATGGAGCACACGTTCGTGCTCGCGATCGAGAAGCTGCTCGATCTCGAGGTGCCGTTGCGTGCGCAATATCTGCGGGTGTTCTTCGCCGAGCTGACCCGCATCTCGAACCACATGCTGAATCTGGGTTCGCACGTCATGGACGTCGGGGCGATGACGCCGAACCTGTGGCTGTTCGAGATCCGCGAGGATTGCTACAATTTCTTCGAGCGGGCCTCGGGCGCGCGCATGCACCACAATTACATGCGCCCCGGCGGCGTCCATCAGGACGTGCCGCTGAAGCTGCTGACCGACATCGCCGACTGGCTCGACACGCGCCTGCCGCGCCTGTTCGAGGATGCGATCAGCCTGGTCGCCGACAACCGCATCTTCAAGCAGCGCAACGTCGACATCGCGACGGTCAGCCGCGAGGACGCGATCGCCTGGGGCTTCTCCGGTCCGATGATCCGTGCGGCGGGCATCCCCTGGGACCTGCGCAAGTCGCAGCCCTATGACGTCTACGACCGGATGGACTTCGACATTCCCGTCGGCACCAAGGGCGATTGCTATGATCGCTTCATGGTGCGCGTCGAGGAGGTCCGCCAGTCGGCGCGGATCATGAAGCAGTGCCTGGCGGAAATGCCGGAGGGGCCGATCGCCTCGACCGACCGCAAGGTCGTGCCGCCCAAGCGCGCCGAGATGAAGCGCTCGATGGAAGCGCTGATCCACCACTTCAAGCTCTATACCGAGGGTTATCACGTGCCCGCGGGCGAGGTCTATGTCGCGACCGAGAGTCCGAAGGGCGAGTTCGGCGTGTTCCTCGTCTCCGATGGGTCCAACAAGCCCTATCGCTGCAAGATCCGCCCGACCGCGTTCAGCCATCTGCAGGCGATGGACTTCATGTCCAAGGGCCACATG
>JAEWJQ010000196.1 GCA_023386515.1 Pseudomonadota bacterium
TCGTCCGCGACCAACAGGCCGCCGGTCTTGTCGCCGATCACCCCGACCGGTCGGCCCTGCGCCTTGCCGTTCGCGTCGAGGAAGCCGGTCAGCACGTCGACCGGCTTGGCGTTGGCGGCCGGGAAGCCGCGCGCGCCGAAGGGGACGAACACCACTTTATAACCCGACACCGGCTTGCGGTTCCACGAGCCATGCTCACCGACGAAGGCGCCGTGGGCGAAGCGGTCGCCGAGCTTCAATCCGTCGGCGAAGGTCAGGCCGAGCGCGGCGACGTGCGGCCCCATCGCGAAATCCGGGCGCTTCGAATATTGCTGAAGGTCCGGGTTGGCCGGCTCGACCCGGCGGTCGGGATAGCCGCCCCAGTAATACCAGGGCCAGCCGAACTGGTCGCCGAATTCGACCTGGGTCAGATAGTCGGGGGCAAGGTCGCTGCCCAGCATGTCGCGCTCGTTGACCACCGTCCACAGCTGGCCGTTGTCGGGATTGATCGCCATGCCCTGCGGATTGCGCAGGCCGGATGCGTAGATGCGGAAGGTCTTTTCCTTCGGCCAGACCTGCAGGATGTTGGCGCGGAACTTCTCCGCCGCCATCCCCTCGTCGGCGATGTTGGTCGCCGATCCGACGCCGACGAACAATGTGCGGCCGTCGGGCGCGGGGATCAGCGTGCGCGCCCAGTGATTGCCGCCGCCGTTCAGCTTGACGACCAGCTCCGGCTTGGCGGTGATCTGCGTCGCGCCGTTCTGATAGGGGACGCGAACCACCGCATCGGTGTTGGCGACGTAGAGCTGCCCTTCGAACAGCGCCATGCCGGTCGGCGAGTTGAGACCGGTCAGGAAGACGTGGCGTTCTTCGGCGACGCCGTCGCCATTGGCGTCGCGGAGCAGGGTGATGCGGTTCGCCGACGGCACGCCGGCGCCCGCCTTGCCCATCAGATGGCGCATCACGAAGCCCTGGATGCCACCGCCGTCGCGCGGCGGGCTGTTGGTCTCGGCGACCAGCACGTCGCCATTGGGCAGGCGATACAGCCAGCGCGGGTGGTCGAGCCCGGTGGCGAAGGCCTTCACCGCCAGCCCCGGCGCCGGCACCGGCGTCTTGCCGTTCTGCCAGCCGATCGCATCGGCGACCTTGACGGTCGGGATTGTCTGGTCGCGCGGATCGGTGATCTGCGGCGTCTTGCCGGTCACCCGCTCGAACGGCACGCGCGCGGTGTCGGGCCAGGCCAGCCAGGCGATCACGGCGATGCCGATGGCGGCGATGATACCGAGCAGGCGGAAGGTGTGCTTCATGCGGCCACGCTAGGCGAGCCGCCGGACCGAGACAATGGCCGGCGGCCTGCCCCCTCCCGAAAGGGAGAGGGGCATGCACCTTCAGAAACGGAAGCCGATCGTCCCCTGCACGGTGCGGCGGTTGCCGTACCAGCACCAATTGTAATTGGCGAAGCAGCTGGTCAGATACTGCCGGTCGAACAGGTTGGTCGCATTGACCGCGAGGCTCAGCCCCTTCAGCGTCGGCGACGCATTCTCGAGGTCGTAGCGGATCAGCGCGTCATAGACGGTATATCCCGGCGTATCGCGCGCGATCCCGTCATAGGCGGAGACGCCGGCATAGCTGCTGTCGACGTGGCGCACCGCCCCGCCCAGCGTCAGCCCCTTGAGCGCGCCGGCTGCCGGCGACCATTCGAGATTGGCCGAGGCGCCGCCGCGGCCGACCGTCTCCAGCCGCCGCCCCACCCGCGACGGGTCGTCCGCATCGGCGGTGACCTTGACGCTCTGCCGGCTGAACGCGGCGCGCAGGGCAAAGCCGTGCGGCAGCGGCGCATAGCCTTCGAATTCGACGCCGGTCGAGCGCACCTGGCCGGTCTGGCGCGACACGGTGAAGTCGGGGGTGGAGGTGAGCACATTGGTCTGGTCGATGCGGAACCAGGCGCCCGACAGCAGGATCGGCGTCCCCGGCACGGTGAACTTGGCGCCCGCCTCGATCTGCTTGCCGAGCGACGGGTCGGCGATGCCGAGCGTGCCGTCGGCGCGGCGCACCGTCGACCCCTGCGGCTCTAACGAGGTGGCATAGCTCACATAGGGGGCAAGGCCGAAGGGCAAGGTGTAGAGCGCGCCGGCGCGCCAGGTGAACTGGCGGTCGTCCTTGGCGCCGAGCCCCGCCTGTTCGGCATGCGCCCAATCGTGGCGGCCGCTGAGCACGACCCGCAATGCGCCGAGCGCGAGCTGGTCCTGCGCATAGACGCCCTGCTGACGCTGGCGGACCAGATAATTGCCGCCGAAGGCATCCGGCACCGCGGCCGGTGTCTGCGGCACGGTGACGGTGCCATAGACCGGCGCATAGACGTCGAGCGACGGCGCCGAGCCGAAGGCGAAATCCTCCGTCGAATGCGCGACCTGACGGTCCGTACCGAACAGCAGATTGTGGGTCAGCGGACCCGTGACGACGCGGCCGGTCAGCTGATTGTCATAGGTCCAATTGTCGAGCCGCTCGTCGGTCGCATAGGAGGCGCGGGCAAAGCGCCGCAGCGTCGCATCGTCAGGGGCGCCGCTGACGTAGATCAGGCCGAGCTTGGCGGTGACATGCTGGTAGCGGCCCGACGAACGCAACGCCCAACCATTGCCGAAATCGTGGCGGAAGATGTAGGTCAGCGCCGCCTGCTCGCGCTGGAAGCGGTTGCCCGCCTCGCCGCCGTCGAAGTCGGTCGGCAACCGCCCGTTGGGATTGGCGATCAGCGTGCCGAGCGCCGGAAACACGCCATAGGTGCCGTTGTACGGATCGTGCGAATAGGCGCCGAGCAGGGTGAAGCTGGTCGACGTGCCGGCCCCCGCGGTGACCGCCGCCGACACATTCTGCCGCTCGCGCTTGCCGAATTTCTGCTGGGTCGAGGCGCCGTTGGCGCTGCCATACAGGCGCCACAGCACGTCGCCGCCGGCCCGGCCGCCGACATCGGCGTCGACGCGATACAGGTCGTAGGTGCCGTAGGTGCCGGCGATCGCGCCATAGAGATCGGCGTCGATCGGCAGCTTGCTGGTTTGCGCGACGAGGCCGCCCGGGCTCGACTGGCCATAGAGCACCGACGCCGGCCCCTTGACCACCTCGACCCGGTCGAGCCGCGACACATCGACCTGCGGCACCGCATAGCCGGTCGGGCTCTGGAACAGCTTCAACCCGTCGAGGAAGACCGGGGCGTCGAATCCGCGCAGCTTGAACTGGTCGTAGACCTCCGCACTCGCGCCGCGCGTCTCGGGCGTGACCCCGGCGACGAAGCGCAGCGCTTGGTTGAGGTTCTGGAGGCCGAGCTCGGCGATGTCTTCGCCGGTGATCAGGCTGATCGACTGCGGCGTCTCGGCGATCGGCGTCGCGCTCTTGGTGCCGGACGATACCTCTTCACGGTCCTGCTGGCCAGTGACGACGATGTCGGCACGCTCGCTTTCCGGGCCGCGCTGAGACTGCGCCTGTGCCGCGCCGGCAAGGATGGTGGTGCCGCAGAGCAGGACCGCGACGTAGCGAGACAATGACATACCGATTCCCTTTCGGGAGCCCCGCTAGTGATATTGAGAGCAACTATCAATAGCGATCTGTCGTCAATGCCTTGTCACGACGGCCAAAGCCGGCCCGGCAGGCCCGTGCTCGGCCTCGAAGAAGGGGGTGACCAACAAGTGCGGCATGGCGAGCGCGGCGATGCCTGCGAACAAGGCCGTGATGCCGCTGGGATCGCTGTGCAGCAGGATCCCGGCGACCACCGCCACCGACACCGCCGCGGCGATCAGGATCGGTGCGGTGGCGCGCAGATAGGCGCGGTTGCTCGAACAGCCGATCATCCGGCGACGGATCGCCGTTTGCGGCAGGGCGTGGAGGATCAGGAAGCCGACTGCGAACCCGACCAGCGGCGGCAGCACCAGCAGCGCGACCGTGCCGGCGAGCAGCCGCGTCTGACGGCTCCGCATGCCCAGGATAAGCAGATACGCCGCCGTCACGCCGCCTGCCACCGCCATCGCGACCACTGCGGCGACCGGCACGACCGATCCGCCGGCCGCCCGTTGCAGCAGTGCATGCAGTGCCGTGACGTGCAGGGTAGCGGGCGTCGCGATCAGGCTGACGCCACGGGCGATCCGCTCCGCCGCGCTTCCTCGCGGTGCGTCCTCCATGGCGAAATGGATGGCGGAGGCGAGCAGGAACAGCGGCAGCGCCACCGCCGGGTCGACGATCCACCAGCCCAGGCAGAGCAGCGACACCGCGGCATAGGCCACCAGGAACAGCGGGCGGCGGTCCGGCGCGACGATGGCGAGATCGCTGGCGCCATGCGCCATGCCGATCGCGCCGATCGCCAAGACCGCGAAGCCGAGCTGGACCGGCAGCGGGCCGACGGCGGCCGCCACCGCCGCCGCTGCCAGCACGCTCCAGCCGAGGGCCGGCGCGCGATCGGTCACGCGCCGTAGCCGCGGTCGTCGCGATGCTCGGCCAGCGCCTTGTCGAGATTGGCGGCGGCGTAGAAGGCGTAGACCACCTTGGCGACGACATCCATGACCAGGATCGCCCAGACCGATGCCGGGTCGCTGATCATCTTCAGCCCCTCCGGCCCGACCGCGAAGACGATCGGATACAGGAACCAGATCACGGTCAGGAAGGTGACGTTCTTGCCATAAGCGGTGCCGATCGCCGACCCGCGGCTGTTGGCGATCGCCTTCAGCGGTCCCCACAGCAGGTAGAGGACGCCGAGGAAGGCGGCGCACGACCAGGCGAACCAGATCCATTTGACCAGCGGCACCTGGACCAGCGACGAGATCAGGCCGGTGACGATCATCAGCACGTCAAGCGTGATGATGGCGGTGAGATGGCCGCCGACCTCGCCGGTACGGCCGCGTTCGTGAAAGGCGACCAGCACCAGCCCGGCCAGCAGGATCGGCGTCGTCACCGACCAGTCGAGGTAGCGGGCGACATAGGTCACCGACCCCTCGCCGGTGAACAAAGTGCCGATGCCGAACGCCATCGCCAGATAGGCCGTCGCGGCGATGAACGGCACGGTGGCGTGCAGCAGCGTATGGTGCCCCGACGGGTGCGTCTTCTTGCCCGTGGCGTAGATCGCGAGCGATCCCAACGACATGACGGTGAAGCCGACGAGAAAGGCAGTCTGATCCATGGGCCGAACCCTTCACGAACAGGTGGGCGGCCCGATTGCCGTCCTTCATCGCCTAACGTGGATTGTAATCTTTTGTGTCCCGATGCCGATGGGCCGGCGGCAAAAAGGCCGCGTGCCGTGGCGATAGCCGGCGCTGTCCTACAACCTTCTCCGCTGCTAGTAGGTGAGACGGCGGGAGGCCCGCCGCGCTGCTTCTCATCGTCGATCGAACGGCCACTACCCGATCGCCTTGGCCGTCGTGCTTAGCCTTATCGGGACAGGCATGACGCATGAGACTTTTGCGACTTTCCGATGGGTGACGGTCTCGCAACTGGCGGCATCGCTGCGACCTTTGCGACGTTCCGGGGCGGCCGGTCTGCGCGATCGATGCGACGGGTGGGACTTTTGGGACCTTCCGCGGCGACGGTTTCGCAGCAGCTGCGCCTTTGCGACTCTCCGGATCGGCCGGTCCGCGTATCCATGCATTGGGTGCGACCTTCGCGACTTTCCGAACGCTCGCTTGCCGAGCGGCCATGCGCAAAAAGGCCGCCGGCATCGCTGCCGACGGCCCTTGCGCTCGCCCCGTCGGGAAGGGGAGGGAGGGGCGAGACGATCCCGCCGCCGGGGACGAACCCCGGCGAACGGTGATCAGACGGTCAGGTCGTAGCGGTCCGCCATCATCACCTTGGTCCAGGCCTGGACGAAGTGACGCACGAACATCTCCTGCGCATCCTCACAGGCATAGACTTCGGCGATCGCGCGCAGCTGTGAATTGGAGCCGATCACCAGATCGGTGCGCGAGGCGGTCCACTTCTGCTTATGGCTATGGCGATCGGTGCCGACGAACTCCTCGTCGCTCTCGTCGCTGACCTGCTTCCACGCCGTGCCCATGTCGAGCAGATTGACGAAGAAGTCGTTGGTCAGCTGGCCGGGACGCGTGGTGAAGACGCCATGCTGCGCCGCCTTGGGATGGTTGGCGCCGAGCACGCGCAGACCGGCGACCAGCACCGCCATCTCCGGCGCCGACAGGCCGAGCAGTTGCGCCCGGTCGATCATCAGCTCCTCGGTCGGCACGTTGAACTTGACCTGCAGATAGTTGCGGAAGGCGTCCGCCTTCGGCTCCAGCACGTCGAAGCTCGCCGCGTCGGTCTGTTCCTCGCTCGCATCGGTGCGGCCGGGGGTGAAGGGCACCTCGATCGCATGACCGGCCGCCTTGGCCGCCGCCTCGATACCGACCGTGCCGCCCAGCACGATCAGATCGGCGATCGACACCTTCTTGGCGCCCTTTCCGTCGAAGTCCGCCTTGATGCCCTCGTGGACGCCCAGCACCTTGGCAAGCTGTTCGGGCTGGTTCACCTCCCAGTCCTTCTGCGGGGCAAGGCGGATGCGTGCGCCATTGGCGCCGCCGCGATGGTCCGACCCGCGCCACGTCGCGGCGGAGGCCCAGGCGGTGGTGACCAGTTCCGCGGTCGACAGGCCCGAATTGGCAATCGCGGTCTTCAGCTCGGCGACGTCGCCCGCTTCGATCTGCGGATAGTCGGCGACCGGGATCGGATCCTGCCAGATCAGCTCTTCCTGCGGCACTTCCGGACCGATCAGGCGGATCTTCGGCCCCATGTCGCGGTGGGTCAGCTTGAACCAGGCGCGCGCCCAGACATCGGCGAAATAGGCCGGGTCGGCGCGGAACTTCTGGCAGATGGCATTGTACGCCGGGTCGACCTTCAGCGCCATGTCGGCGGTCGACATCATCGTCGGCACCTTCTTGCCCTCGGTATGCGCGGCTGGGGCGAGCGTATCCTCCGGATTGCCGACCGGCTGCCACTGGTGGGCGCCCGCCGGGCTCTTCACCAGTTCGTACTCGTGGTCGAACAGCATGTCGAAATAGGTCATGTCCCAGGTCGTCGGGGTCGGCGTCCACGCGCCTTCCAGACCCGAGGTGATGGTGTGGTCGCCCATGCCGCTCTCGTGCGTCGACGCCCAGCCGAGGCCCTGGCTGGCGATGTCGGCACCCTCCGGCTCCTTGCCGACATGGCTTGGGTCACCCGCGCCATGCGCCTTGCCGAAGGTGTGGCCGCCGGCGGTCAGCGCGACGGTCTCCTCGTCGTTCATTCCCATGCGCGCGAAGGTCTCGCGCATGTCGCGCGCCGACCCCTGCGGCATCGGGCAGCCGCCGGGGCCTTCCGGATTGACGTAGATGAGGCCGTGCTGGATCGCGGCAAGCGGGCTTTCCAACGCCAGGCCGGCTTCCTCGTCGATACGGGTCTGGCCCAGCCATTCCTCCTCGGTCCCCCAATAGACGTCCTTCTCGGGCTCGAACACGTCCTCGCGTCCGCCGGAGAAGCCGAAGGTCGGGCCGCCCATCGACTCGATCGCGACGTTGCCGGCGAGGATGAACAGGTCAGCCCAGCTGAGCTTGCGGCCGTACTTCTGCTTGATCGGCCACAGCAGGCGGCGCGCCTTGTCGAGGTTGCCGTTGTCCGGCCACGAGTTGAGCGGGGCGAAGCGCTGCTGGCCGGCCGACGAGCCGCCGCGCCCGTCGCCGGTGCGGTAGGTGCCGGCGCTATGCCAGGCCATGCGGATGAAGAAGGGGCCGTAATGCCCGTAATCAGCCGGCCACCACGGCTGGCTGTCGGTCATCAGCGCGGTCAGGTCCGCCTTCAGCTGGTCATAGTCGAGCGTCAGGAATTCTGACCGATAGTCGAAATCGTCGCCCATCGGATTGCCGCTGACGCCCTTCTGATGAAGGATGTCGACCGACAGCGATTCCGGCCACCAGTCCTTTGCGGTCTGGCCGAGCAGGCGGCGCATGGCGGCAGGCTGCTTCTTGGGATCGTTGATCGGGCTGCCTTCGGTGATCGCGTCCATCTGCATCTCTCCTCGAATCGGTCCTGGCCGCGGCGGGCTGACGCGCGGTCAACGTGCGGCGCGGTGGCGATGTTGCTGGTGGTAGCGCAGCTCGACTGATCGGAAAAACGCTTAATCGCGAAAGTAGTGATCGGCTGAAGCGATTACCGCTTGCCTCCCAGCCGGGCCGCGTCGATCTGCCTGCGTAACGCCTCGGCATTGTTCTGCAGGAAAGCGCGCTCGGAATCGGACAGGCCGTTCCGCGCATAGAGGTCGGCGCGCGCGTCGATGCCGGCGGCCTTGCCGCGCAGCACCCGCCCCTCGCGCCGGGTCAGCTGGCCGCTGCGCCGGCCCGCGCGGATGCTGTCGCGGCTCGCACCGGTGTCGCGGGGGGCCGGATTGGGGTCGACCCGCGGGCCGGACGGGATCGGCGG
>JAEWJQ010000022.1 GCA_023386515.1 Pseudomonadota bacterium
TCGGTGAACCCGACCAATACGCAGAACATCGTCCTGCCGGTGCTGCTGAGCAATGGCCAGCTCAATCCGAACAATCCCTTCGCCGCCAGCGGCCAGGTCGCTGCGATCCGTTATCTGTTTGGCGACATCATCGGTTCGTCCGATTACAAGAACCACGTCATCCGCGGGGCGGCAGGCATCGATGGCGCGTTCGGCGACGGCTGGACCTATTCGGTGTCGGGCACGGTCGCGCATTCCTGGCTCGACATCACCCAAAACGGCTATCTCAACCTCAACGCGCTGACCAACGCGATCAACACCGGCAGCTACAATTTCGTCGACCCGACGCAGAACAGCGCGGCGGTGCGCAGCGCCTTGGCGCCGGCCGTGCGGACACAGGCGACCAGCGACCTGGACATGATCCAAGGCGTGATCACCAAGGATCTGTTCCAGCTGCCCGGTGGCCCGCTGCAGCTCGGCGTCGGCGGTTCGTTCCGCTACGAGGCGCAGAACGATCCGAACCAGAATCCAAGCCTGGCGACGATCGGTCTCAACCAATATTCGGCGACGGGTCACCGCACGGTCGAATCCGGCTATTTCGAGGTCAATGCGCCGGTGCTGACCAGCCTCGAGATCAACGGATCGGGCCGCTTCGATCACTATGAGGAAGGCTACAACAAATTCTCGCCGAAGATCGGCGCCAAATTCACGCCGTTCAAGCAACTCGCGATCCGCGGGACCTTCTCGAAGGGCTTCCGCGCACCAAGCTTCGCCGAATTGAGCGGTTCGGTGATCGGCTTCACCTCGGCGAAGGCCCCCTGTTCGATCCAGCTGCAGCATGGCGCAACGGTTCCGGCGAGCGGCACCGGCTGCGTCGGCGGCAGCTCGTACAACCAGAGCTATTCGATCGGCTTCGCGACGGTCGGCGATCCGAACATCAAGCCCGAACTGTCGACCAGCTTCACCGGCGGCATCGTGCTGCAGCCGAAGCGCTGGCTGAGCTTCACCGTCGATTACTACAACATCAAGAAGAGCGACGTCATCACCGGCGGTCCGCTGTCGAACCAGGCGCTGGCCGCCTTCTACGGCAACGGATCCATGCCGGCCGGTTATTCGGTGACCCCGGACTCGATCGATCCGGCCTATCCGAACGGTCCGCTACGCGCGCTGTTCGTCAATTCGCCCTTCGCCAATGCCGCGGCGCTGAAGACTTCGGGTATCGACGCGTCGGCGCTGGTCACGCTGAAGCCGCGCGACGACATCCGCTTCACCAGCCGCGCCGAAGCCACCTACATCCTCCACTATCTGTTCAAGTCGAGCGCCGACCAGCCCTATGCGGACTTTGTCGGGACGCAGTCGCCCTACGTCACCTCGTCGGGCGCCGGCACACCGCAATGGCGCGGCAACTGGCAGAACAGCATCGAGGCAGGTGCCTATGCGCTCACCGCGACGGCCTATTACGTCTCGGGCTACAAGGCGGTCGGCTATGACCAGTTCGGCGACTTCTCGTGCGCGAACAGCAGCACGTATCAGGGCAGCGATCCGAACTTCAATTGCCATGTCCGGCGCTTCATCGACGTCGACCTGACCGGCAGCGTCAAGGTCAACGATCGCTTCACCTTCTACATGAACGTCATCAACCTGACCGATGCCAAGGCGCCGCTGAACGCCGGCAACTATGCCGCGGTCAACTACAACCCCACCTATACGCAGGCCGGCGCGATCGGGCGGACGTTCCGCTTCGGTGCGAACATCCACCTGTAAGACGTCTTCTCGCGTCCCTCGCTCGGGTGCGGGTGGCCATGCCGCCCGCACCCATCTTTTTGCCCAGGCGGATTTTCGTTGACCGCCGCGCGATCGGTCGCGACCACTCGCGGATGACCGACCCGACCACCCGCAACATCGCCCTGCTGATCGATGCCGACAATGCCAGCTGGCATGCCATCGACCCGGTGCTGACCGTGCTCGCCGAACTCGGCACGGTGAACGTCCGGCGCGTCTACGGCAATTGGACCAAGCCGGGCCTGAAGGGCTGGCGCGACATGACGGTCAAGCACGGCATCGAGCCGCAGCAGCAGTTCGACCTGACCAAGGGCAAGAACGCCACCGACATGAAGATGACGATCGACGCCATGGACCTGCTGTTCCGCGGGCGCATCCAGGGCTTCGGCATCATGTCGTCGGACAGCGACTTCATGCCGCTGGCGATGCGCATCCGCCAGGACGGCATACCCGTCTACGGCTTCGGCAGTGCCAAGACGCCGGAGGCGTTCAAACAGGCCTGCACCCGCTTCATCGACGTCGACGCGCTGATGACCCCGGTGCAGCCGGCCAAGCCGGTCAATGTCGACGTGCCGATCGGTGAATCGCTACCCGCGGCGATCGGGGCGAACACCGCCAGCGCACCGGCCAAGCCGAAGCCGATCGACCCGGACCTGGTGGCGTTGCTGATCGACGTCTACGGATCGGTGAAGCGCGACGACAAGGGCTATGTCAGCCTGTCGGCGATGGGGCAGCTGGCTGGCAATCGCTCCAGCTTCGACGTGCGGAATTACGGATATCGGCGGCTGTCGGACCTGATCCAGGCGGTGCCGAATTTCCAGACCGAGCGGCGCGAGGACGGGCGCATGTTCGTCAAACGGGTGCGCTAGGCAGCGGCGATCGGGCGAGTATTGGATCGCGTTCGGGTGGCCCTGCCGCCCAGAAGCGGAAGACGGCGCGTTGTCGTTCGGCGATATGGGCGACGGCCTCGCTTCCCTGCCACGGGCCCGTGTAGCCCCGCGCGGCCGATCCGACCCACCAGCCCTGCCCCGGCAGCCCGTCGCTCTCCCGCACCACCAGCACCGCCAACCCCGACTCGCCGCGTGCGGCGCCATCGGCGTCGATCGCGTCGAGCGTCTTGCACCGAGCCCGCATCTTCGGTCGCGTGAAGCGATGCCCCAGCGCCCGGAGCAACTCGCTGTAGCTCAACGCCCGGCCGTCGCGCGCGGCGGCGACGAGCAGCGACCGGACCAGCGCCGTGTCGGCGATCGTTCCCGGCCCCTGCGCGGGTTCGAACCCATTGGCAGCGAGCCAGCCGCCCAGGTCATCCCCGTGCGGCCGGCCCGTCCCCATCAGCGGGTCAGCTTCTTGTAGGCGAGCCGCGTCGG
>JAEWJQ010000298.1 GCA_023386515.1 Pseudomonadota bacterium
GGGTCAGGATGGCATCGACATGACGGCGGGCGATCGCCAGCGCATCGTCGCCATAGCCGCCGCCGACCGTGCTCGCGAGCGGCGCCCCCGCCGCCTGCGAAAGCCTCGCGACCAGCCGCTCCCGCCGCGCCAGGCCGTCGAGGCTGAGCGACAATCGGCCGAGCCGGTCATCGGCGAACGGATCGACCCCCGCCTGATAGAGGATCAGCTGCGGCCGGTGTTCGGCGAGGAAGGGCGTCAGCGTCTCCTCGAACGTCGCCAGATAGGCCTCGTCCCCGAGCCCGTCGGCGAGCGGCACGTCGAGCGTCGATCGCGCCTTGCGGGCGGGGAAGTTCTTTTCGGCATGGATCGAATAGGTGACGATGCCGGGATGGCCCGCCAGCAGCGCGGCCGTGCCGTCGCCCTGATGCACGTCGCAGTCGACCACGGCGAGGCGGTCGACCGTTCCCTCCTCGACCAGCCGGACCGCCGCCACCGCCAGATCGTTGAACACGCAATAGCCCGCCCCGGTGTCGGCGAGCGCATGATGGCTGCCGCCGGCGGTGTTGGCCGCGAAGCCGTGGCGCAGCGCCAGATGCGCCGCCAGCCAGGTGCCACCCGGAACCGCCTGCGCGCGTGCGGCGACCTCGGCAGTCACCGGAAAGCCGATACGCCGCGTCTTCAGCGGCGGCACCCGCGCCTCCAGCACCTCGGCGACATAGTCCGGATCGTGCACCGCCTCCAGCCAGCGGGCCGGCATCGGATCGGGCGTATGCCAGTCGATCCGCGGCCCCTGCTCCAGCAACAGGTCGCGGATCAGCCCGTTCTTGTTCCAGCGATAGGTCGATCGCGCCGGGGCGGGCGCGACATAGGCGGGATGATGGACGACGGCGATCACCGACTATAGTTGGGATGCCTGCCCGCCATATCCTAGCGCCCTGCGGAGACGATGATGACCGCCACGCCCTCCCCTGCCACGCCTCACGTTCGGCCGGACGTTCGCCTGTTCCTCGACTATCTTGCGTCCGTGCCGGGACCGCGCACGCATCAGATGACGCCAGAGGCAGCGCGTCAGGTGTTCCGCGGCATGCGCGACGTCGCCGATCTGCCGGTCGGCGAACTGGCGACGGTGCGCGATCTCGCCATTCCCGGTCCTGCGGGTAGCATCCCCGCCCGGCTGTTCGACGCGCGCGACCGGCGCGAGCCGGGGCCGGCGGTCGTCTATTATCACGGGGGCGGATTCGTCATCGGCGACATCGACACGCATGCAGCCCTGTGTGCGGAGATGTCACGCGTGCTCGACCTGCCGGTCGTGTCGGTCGACTATCGGCTTGCCCCCGAACATCGCTGGCCTGCCGCGCCCGACGACTGCGAGGCGGCAGCGCGTTGGGTTGCGGAAAGCCCGGCCGAGCTCGACCGGCGCGTGACGTCGCTGGTGCTCGCCGGCGACAGCGCCGGCGGAACGCTGGCGATCGTCGCGGCGATGGACCTGCGCGATCGGCCGGCCGCGGTGCCCGTCATCGTCCAGGCGCCGCTCTACCCTGCCGCCGACACGTCGCGCGTCTATCCGTCATTCGACGAATTCGCCGACGGCTATCTGCTCACCCGCGACACGATGCTCTGGTTCGTCGACGCCTATCAGGCCGATATCGCCCATCCGCGGGGATCGCCGCTGCTCGGCAACGTCGCCGGCCTGCCGCCGGCGGTGATCGTCACGGCGAGCCTCGATCCGATCCGCGATCAGGGCCGCGCCTATGCCGCGGCGCTGGCTCAGGCCGGCGTGCCCGTCGTCTTCCGCGAGGCGGTCGGCACGATCCACGGCTTCGCGACGCTGCGCAAGGCGATCCCGTCGAGCCAAGGCGACGTCGCCGCCTATCTGGCAACGCTGAAGCCGGTGATCGTCGAGGCGGAAGCGGCGCGGGTGCAGCGGCAGGCCGCCGGAGCGACGGCATGAGCAAGGCCGATCTACCCTATCGCCCCTGCGCCGGCGTGATGCTGATCAACGCTGACGGCCAGGTCTTCGTCGGCCAGCGGATGGATTCAACGCTGGAGGCCTGGCAAATGCCGCAAGGCGGGATCGACGCTGGCGAGGACGCGCTGACCGCCGCAATCCGCGAACTGGGCGAGGAAACGGGCGTCGCGCCCGACAAGGTCCGGCTGATCGCCGAGGCGCCCGACGAGCTGTTCTACGACCTGCCCGACGATCTCGTCGGCAAAGTGTGGAAGGGCCGTTGGCGCGGGCAGCGGCAGCGCTGGTTCCTGTTCCGCTTCCTGGGCGAGGACGGCGACATCGACATCGCGACCGAGCATCAGGAATTCCGCGCCTGGCGCTGGGCCGATCCGCTGGATCTGCCGGCGATGATCGTGCCCTTCAAGAAGGCGCTGTACGAGGCGGTGCTCGCCGCATTCCGGCCTCACCTCGCCGCAAGCGAAAGATGGTAACATTGCCTGTCGGATCGCGTCGCCTAGAGCCCGCGACCATGCGCCGCGCCCTGTCTCTGTTCCTGGTCCCCCTGCTGCTCGCCAACGCCGATGGCTCGCCGGCGGCCGATCAGAATGCGGTGCCGATCCCGGGGCCGATCAAGGCGATGCTCGACGCGGCCATCGAGAGCGGCAGCGATGGCGACGTGTCGGTCGTCGTCAAATATGCGCGGCTGGCCGATCCGGCGAGCGCCGACCAAGTGCTGGCGATCGCGCAAAAGTGGCGCAACGAGCGCGCCGCGGCGCGCAACCCGACCATCCGCCAAGCCAATATCTTCGACCTGTGGACCGGTCGCGCGGAGCTGGGCGGCTATATCACCACCGGCAAGACCGATTCGAAGGGCGGCAGCGCGGTCCTCGACCTGACGCGCGAGGGCCTGCAGTGGCGGCATAAATTCCACGTCCAGGCGGACTATCAGGAAAATGCCGGCATTCCGACGCGCGAACATTATCTCGCCAGCTACGAACCCAACTATAAGATCGACGACCGTGTCTACGTCTACGGTGCCGCCCAGTATGAAAGCGACCGGTTCCTCGGTTATTTCGACCGCTATTCGGCTTCGTCCGGCATCGGCTACAGCGCGGTGAAGACGCCGCGCGTCCGCCTCGACGTCGAATTGGGCCCGGCATTCCGGCGGACCAATTTCACCAACGACCTGCTCGAAAGCAGTCTCGCCGCGCGCGGCACGATGGCGTTCAGCTGGCGGCTGCTGCCCGGCCTGTCAGTGACGCAGAATGCCGCCGCCTATGTCGAGCGGTTCAACTCGACGGTCAGCGGCACCACCGCGCTCAACGCCAAACTGATCGGCCCGCTATCGGCCGCCCTGTCCTACAACGTCCAGTACGAAAGCCAGCCGCCGGTCGGCTCGGTGTCGACCGATACGACCAGCCGGGCGTCGCTGGTCTACAGCTTCTGAGCCAGAGGTTCGCAAGGACGCCGCGATTTCCCTTCTGCCGCCGGGTCGGCTAGCAATCCGGCGATGGAGAGTAGAACCAGCGCGGCACACGCGCTCATCGACGGTCTGGATGGCGCGACGATGCTCGCGCAGACGCAAAGCTGGGCGGCGATCAACAGCGGCACACGCAATCTCGACGGCCTCGCCCGCATGGCGGACGTGCTTGGCGATGCGTTCAGCGCCTTGCCCGGCGAATGCCGGTTGGTCGAACCTGCACCCGTCGAGGCGATCACCGCGGCCGGGCAGGTCGAGGGAATCGCGCATGGTCGTCATCTCCACCTGCGCGTCCGCCCAGAGGCGCCGGTGCAATTGCTGTTCACCGGTCACATGGACACCGTCTATGCGGCAGATCACCCCTTTCAGCAGGTGACCGGACGTGCCGACGGTACCGTCAACGGACCGGGCGTCGCGGACATGAAGGGAGGACTGTCGGTGATGCTCGCCGCGCTCCAGGCGGTCGAGACGACACCGTTCGC
>JAEWJQ010000307.1 GCA_023386515.1 Pseudomonadota bacterium
CGACCTACGGCTTCGCCGGCGGCCGCCATGACGCCTGGGAGGCGGACGACGCGACCTATTGGGGCCCCGAACATGTCGACATGACGACGGTGAAGTCGTTCGACGAGATGGTGAACCGCGACAAGCGCTGGCGCGGGCAGAACGGCGACGCCGACTATGACCTGGAACAGCCGCTCGCCGCGACGCACCAGGCCCTGATCTACGTCAACCCCGAAGGCCCCTATGCCAGCGGGGACCCGATGGCGTCGGCCCGCGACATCCGCGTCGCCTTCACCCGCATGGCGATGAACGACGAGGAGACGGTCGCGCTGATCGCCGGCGGCCATGCGTTCGGCAAGAGCCACGGCATGGTCAAGGCCGACCGGATCGGCGCGCCGCCGGAGATGGCGCCCATCGAGCAGATGGGCCTGGGCTGGCACAATCCGGAGGGCACCGGCGCCGGCGAGTTCACCATGACCAACGGCATCGAGGGCAGCTGGACGCCGGACCCGACGACCTGGGACAATAGCTATCTGGAAAACCTGTTCAGGTTCGAATGGGAGCAGACGCGCAGCCCCGCCGGCGCTCTGCAATGGACGCCGGTCGACAAGGATGCGCCGCACACGCCCGACGCGCATATCGCGGGCAAGACGCATCCGCTGATGATGATGACCAGCGACATCGCGCTGAAGGTCGACCCGGTCTATCGCCCGATCTGCGAGCGCTTCCTGCATGATTTCGACTATTTCACCGAGCAATTTTCCAAGGCCTGGTACAAGCTGACCCACCGCGACATGGGGCCGAAGGAGCGCTATCTGGGTGAGGAACGGACGATCGAGGACGACCTGCTGTGGCAGGACCCGATCCCGCCGGTGAACCACCCGCTGATCGGCGACGCCGACATCGCGGCGCTGAAGCAGGCGATCTGGGCAACCGGTCATTCGGTGTCGGATCTGGCTTATACCGCCTTCTCCGCCGCCTCCACCTTCCGCCACAGCGACAAGCGCGGTGGCGCCAATGGTGCACGCATCGCTCTGGCGCCGCAGAAGGATTGGGCGATCAATGCGCGCACCCGGCCGGTGATCGACAGCCTGAAGGGGGTCGCCGCGGACTTCGGTGATCGCGCCGGCGGCGGTAAGGCGGTGTCGCTCGCCGATCTGATCGTGCTGGCCGGTTGCGCCGCGGTGGAGAAGGCGGCAGCGGATGCCGGGAACAGCGTCACGGTGCCGTTCGTGCCGGGCCGCATGGACACCACCGATGCGCTGACCGACGCCGACAGCTTCGAATGGCTGCGGCCGGTGGTCGACGGCTTCCGCAACTATGTCGATCCCGCCTTCGACGAGGTCAACGTCGCTCGTCTGTCGCCCGAGCAGCTGTTCCTCGACCGCGCCGACCTGCTGTCGCTGTCGGCACCGGAATGGGTCGTGCTGACCGGCGGTCTTCGGGCGTTGGGCCTGAACTGGGACGGCTCGCGCCGCGGGCAGTTCACCGACCGGATCGGCACGTTGACCAACGACTTCTTCATTGTGCTGACCAGCATGGACTACGAATGGAAGAAGGCGGACGAGGCGGGCACGATCTTCCACCTGACCGCCCGCGACGGCGGCGAGACCCGGTTCGAGGCGAGCCGCTGCGACCTCATCTTCGGCGCCAACTCGCAATTGCGCGCGGTCGCCGAAGTCTATGCTGCGGCGGACGGTCAGGCCCGCTTCGTCCGCGACTTCGTCAAGGTGTGGGACAAGGTGATGATGCTCGATCGTTACGACGTGCATCAGTAATCGCCGCAAGCTGATTGTAGTCAGTACGGTTCAGTACAGGTCCCGAAGCGGTTTTGTTAACCGCTTCGGGACCATCTGAATGCCGGCATCCCGGGCGGGGCTGGCCGGTCACTGACTGCGCCGGCTGCCGCCGGCGATCGGGCTGCCGTGTACGAGGTGGCGAAGTGTCCCGCGAATTCTATGACATTGCGTTCGACGAGCAGGCGGCGCTGCTAACCATCACGGCACGCGGGTTTTGGACGATCCCGGTGGTCAGCAAGTTCACCGCCGAGGTGTTGGCGCGCGGGACCGCGCTTCGGCTGCGCCATGGTGCCTTCTGCACGCTCGCCGACCTGCGCCAGTCCACGGTGCACACCGGCCCCGTCGTCGACCTGCTGACCTTGTTCATGCCCAAGGCGATGAGGGTCACGTCCGCCCCGGTCGCGGCGGTGGCATCGTCCAGCCTCGCCAAGTTGCAGACCGAACGGTATCTGATTGGCGACAATTGCCGGACCTTCCTGTCGATCGACGAGGCGATGGGGTGGTTGCAGCAACGCTGGGCCCGCCGGTGACGGCCGTGATGCGACACGATGGCACCGCGGCAATGGACGCGGCGGCACAGCTCGCGGCGGTCATGGCGCACATTCGCCAGGGCGTCGTTGTCTATGACGGCGACGAGACGATCCTGCTGATCAATCCGCACGTCAGTGGCATATTCGGCTTCGCCGACGACGCGATCGCGGCCGGATCGACGCTGCCCGAATATATCGCCTGCGTCGGCCGGGCGGTCGGCTGGCCTCCGGAACGGATCATGCGCGTGCTCGCCAATCATCGCGCCTGGGCGGCCGAGGGGGCGGCGCAGCGGCTGGATCATCATTTCGACGACGGCAAGGTGTTCGAAATCACCTTCGATCCGATCCCGTCGGGCGGTGCGGTGCTGACCTTCCTCGACGTCACCGACCAGCGGACGATGCGGCGGATCGGCGAGCGGCGCGACACGCTGATCCGCCAGTCGGGCGCGATGCTCGCCTCCGTGGGGAAGATCGCGACCGAGACGCGCATCCTCGCCTTCAATGCGAGCATCGAGGCCGCGAGATTGGGGGAAGCGGGCAGGGGCTTCTCGGTGATCGCCGAGGAGGTGCGCAACCTGTCCCGCCAGACGTCGGAGGTGCTAGTCGAACTGGCGAGGGCGAATGAAGACTCGCTCAGCCTGATATAATGCGGGGTGGCGGTGGCGCGGCATGGTCGCGCGGTCGGTTGACTTGGTCGACGCCATGCCGGACAAGGCGAGCCGCCCCGCGACCACGAGGCGCACGTCGCTGATGTTACATGCCACAGCAGCGAGCACCGGCAGTTCGGAACTTCCATCAATGATCGACGTTATCGGCCTAATGGCCGGCGCTTCGGGGCATGCCTTCCTCTAGCGCCTGGATCCCATTTGGCCGACGCAACGCCTGAAACGCCCCGTGGCGGTCCGCCGCCTCATCTGTCCGGGTCGGCGAATCACGACATGTCGGACGACAGCAACAGCATCTTCTTCGCTGCGGTGAAGACGACGCGTATGCCGATGATCGTCACCGATCCCAACCTGCCCGACAATCCGATCGTATTTGCCAATCCGGCTTTCATAAACATGACCGGCTATGGCTGGGAGGAACTGATCGGCCGCAACTGCCGGTTGCTGCAGGGTCGGGATACCGATCCGGACACGATCAACGAACTGCGCCGCTCAATCGCGCAGCGTCGCGAAACCGCGGTGGAGATCCTCAATTACAAGAAGAACGGCGCGGCCTTCTGGAACGCGCTGTTCATGTCACCGGTCTTCGACAGCAACGGCAAGCTGATCTATTATTTCGGTTCGCAGTTGGACGTGACGCGGCGGCGCGACGCGGAAGAGGGGTTGCGCCAGGCGCAGAAGATGGAGGCGGTCGGCCAGCTGACCGGCGGCATCGCGCACGACTTCAACAACCTGCTCACCGTCATCCAGGGGTTCGCCGACGTCGTCCTCAACAACATGGAACGCAGCGGCAGCGATTTTGACCGGCAGAAGGGCGCCAAGTCGATGCGCGCCATCCTGCAGGCGTCGGAGCGGGGCGCGACGCTGACCCAGCAGCTGCTCGCCTTCTCGCGCAAGCAGAAGCTGCAGGGGCGGATCGTCAACCTGGTCGACTTGGTCGACGATCTGCGCCCGCTGATCGAGCGCACGGCGGGTGGCCGCGTCGCGGTGCGGATCGTCCATCAGCACACGACCTGCAATGCCCGGATCGACCCGACCCAGGCCGAGCTGGCGATCATCAACATCCTGATCAACGCTCGCGACGCGATGCCCGACGGCGGCAAGGTGACGATCGAGGTAAGCAACCGCTCGGTCGACGGCGGCGACAAGGGGTTCGGCGAGCTGGAGCCCGGCAGGTACGTGATGGTGACGATTTCCGACGAGGGCACCGGCATGTCGCCGGAAGTGCTGGCGCGGGTCACCGAGCCCTTCTTCACGACCAAGGACCAGGGCAAGGGAACGGGCCTCGGCCTGTCGATGGTCTATGGCTTCATGAAGCAATCCGGCGGTGCGCTGCGCATCTATTCGGAAGAAGGGCATGGCACGACCGTGCGGATGCTCTTCCCTTGCGACAATGCCGCGGTCGAACCGCAGGGGTCGCAGCCGTCGCGCCCGCTGGCGGCCGACAAGCGCGGCAACGAGACGGTGCTGGTGGTGGAGGATCAGATCGACGTCGGCGACTATGCCGAGACCGTGCTGACCGAGTTCGGCTACACCGTGTTGCGGGCCGAGAACGCCAGCGAGGCGCTGGAGCTGCTCGACGGCGCGGACAAGATCGACCTGCTGTTCAGCGACCTGATCATGCCGGGCGGCATGAATGGCGTGATGCTGGCGCGCGAGGTCAAGCGGCGGCGGCCGAACATGAATGTGCTGCTTACCACCGGCTACGCCGAATCGTCGATCGAGCGGGTCGACGCGCGCGGGGCGGAATTCGAACTGATCCAAAAGCCGTACAAGCGGACCGAGCTGGCGACCAAGGTCCGACAGGTGATCGACGGCCCGACCGGCATCGGCACGCACGGCGCATAACGACGACGAGGGGACCATGGAAAGCTATTATCGCGATCAGGCGGCGAGCTGCGCCGCGCAGGCGGATGCCGCGACGCTGCCCAATGTCGAGGCGCGGCTGCGCCGGTCGGAAGCGGTGTGGACGGCGATGGCCGACCGTGCCGCGCGCCACGCCGAGATCAAGACCAGGGCGTAGGCGCGGCGATCTCTGGCAACGCGCGGTTCGTTCCGGGCGGCGCCGCCACCGTCGCGTGGACGCGGGGGCGGGACTTTCGCGGGCCGCCGGCGTTGTGACGGCATGCCGCGGGTGCTCAAGGTCTTTCGTACGCCGATCGGCTTCCACGACGCCTATGTCGCGGCAACCAGCCGCAAGGCTGCGCTGGCGGCCTGGGGCGCCGATGTCGACCTGTTCGCGCGCGGCGCCGCGGAACAGGTCACCGATCCCGATCTGATACGCGAGCCGCTGACCCGGCCCGGGATCGTGATCCGCAAGCTGCGCGGATCGATGGACGAGCATCTCGCCGCCTTGCCGGACACGCCGCGCCGCCGCCCGGCGAAGACGGGAGCCAACAAGGCCAAAGCTGCGACGACGCCCCAGCTCAAGTCCCAGCCCAAGCCGAAGCCTAAGCCTAAGCCGAAGCCTAAGCCTAAGCCGCGCCCGAGCCGTGCTGCACTCGATGCGGCGGAGCAGGCGATCGCCGACGCTGACGCCCGTTTCGAGGCGGTCCGGCGGGATCTGGCATTGCGGGAGGCGGCGTTGGCGCAGGAGCGGCGCGCGCTCGACACCGAACGCGAGCGGGAAAGAGCGGTGCTGGAGACCGAGCGTCACGACCGGGAAGCCGCCTATCGCGAGGCGCTGGCGCAATGGCGGGCGGATCGGGACTGAATGCTGCGGCATTCGATCGGTCCGTCGGACAGGGCGGACGGCTGACGCCCCGCGACCTATTCCGACGTCTTGCCCAGCGCGAGCAGGATCTGGCGCTCTTCCAGGTCCAACTCTTCGGTCAGCGTCATCAGCGTCTCGCCATCGATCGCGTCGCGGCGGCTGCGCAGATCCTTGCGCGCCGCCTGGATGCGCGCGAGCTTGGCCTGCAGCGTCGTGGCGAGCGGGATCGCGGACGGGCGGGTGCCCCGCTGCCTGGCGCGATCCTCCTGATGCTGCATCGCCTGCACCGGATGGCGTGCGGCATCGGGCTGGCTCGGCCCCACGCCGGCGATCGCCGCCGCGACGATCTCGCGGGCGGTCTGGGTTGCGGGCGTGACCTCGTGGATCTGCGGATCGTCGATGTCGACCCAGCGGATCAGCAGCTTCAGCGTCGTGCCCTGCACCACCAGCGTGGTGAAGATCGCGCAAAAGGCCAGGAAGATGATCAGGTCGCGGCCCGGAAAGGACATCGGCAGCGCCAGCGCCGCCGCCAGGCTGACGACGCCGCGCATTCCCGACCAGGAGATGATCGTCGGATAGCTGGGCGGCGGGGTGAACGATCCGCCGCGGATCACCGCCATGATCGCCGAGGCGGGGTAGAAGGTGGCGAACACCCAGAGGAAGCGCGACACGATCAGCACCAGCGACACGATCGCGCCGAGCATCAGCAGCTCGCCCGGCTGATAATGCGCGATCCGCGACAGGATGCCGCGCAGCTGCAAACCCACCAGCAGGAACACGAGGCTGGACAGGGTGAATTCGACCAGTTCCCAGGCGCTGTTGGTTTCCAACCGGGTCTGCGCGGACAGCTTGAGCTGCGCCCGACCGATCAGGCCGCCGCACACCAC
>JAEWJQ010000364.1 GCA_023386515.1 Pseudomonadota bacterium
GCAGGACACGGGCGCCGACGTGCGCAACCCCGACGGCACCCCCGCCGACGCGCCGCAGACCGCCGCCGACGGCGGCCCGGACATCGTCGTCACCGGCTTCCGCCGCTCGCTCGACGCCGCGCTCAACGTCAAGCGCGAGGCGGTCGGATCGGTCGATGCGATCGTCGCCGAAGACATCGCCAAATTCCCTGACCAGAACCTCGCCGAATCGCTGCAGCGCATTCCCGGCATCTCGATCCAGCGCGACGCCGGCGAAGGCCGCGCGATCACCGTCCGCGGCCTCGGCGCGCAGTTCACGCGGGTCCGCGTCAACGGGCTGGAAACGGTCGCGACCTCGACCGACGGCGCCTCGTCGAACCGCGATCGTGCCTTCGACTTCAACGTCTTCGCGTCCGAGCTGTTCAACTCGATCGTCGTTCACAAGACCGCCGAGGCGAGCCTGGACGAAGGGTCGCTGGGCGCGGTGGTCGATCTCAACACCGGCAATCCGCTGGGCGGCAAGACCGGCTTCACCGGCGTGCTGTCAGGACAGGCGAGCTACAACGACCTGTCGAAGAACTGGGGGCCGCGCCTCGCCGGGCTGCTGTCGTACAAGAACGACGCGGGCACCTTCGGTGTGTCGGTGTCGGCGGCCTATCAGAAGACAAACAATTTCGAACTCGGCAACAACACGACGCGCTGGGCGCAGGGCGTGTTCGATTCGGTTAACGGCACGCCGTGCTTCAGCGCACCGAACCGCGGCGGCACCTATACGGCGTCGGCGGGCAGCGCCTGCGACCAGGTCGCGCTCGCCTTCCACCCGCGCATCCCGCGTTACGGTTCGGTGCGGCACGACCGCGAGCGGCTGGGCCTGACCGGCAGCATCCAGTTCGCCCCCACCGATTCCACCAAGATCTCGATCGACGGCCTCTATTCGCGCTTCAAGGAGACGCGTGAAGAGAAGTGGGGCGAGGTGCTGCTGCGCTCGAACGAGCGGCAGATGGACATCAGCAACTACACAATCGACGCCAACAACAATCTGGTCGCGGCGACGATCAACGACGCCTATGTCCGCACCGAACATTATCTGCGCCAGTCGCAGACCGAATTCTACCAGATCGGCGGCAGCTGGGATCAGGACGTGACGGACAAGTTCCGCTTCACGCTGCTCGGCGGCTATTCCAAGTCCGACGCGACGATCCCGGTCGAGACGACCTTCGTGTTCGACGACCGCGACGCGCAGAATTTCCGCTACGACTATACCAACATGAAGCAGCCGCTGATCAGCTTCGGCACCAGCGTCACCGATCCGGCCAACTTCCAACTCGCCGAAATCCGCGACCGGCCGTCGGAGACGGTCAACGACTTCCGCACCGCGCAGCTGCGCACCGAATGGGACGTCACCGACGGCTTCCAGATCAAATCGGGCGCGCTGTGGCGGCGGTTCTCGTTCAACACCAAGGCGTTCGCGCGTGACGCCGTGGTCTGCCCGACCGCCGGCGGCCGTGACGTCGTGCTCGGCACGATCACCTGCACGCCCAGCACCAACATCGGCCCGACCGGCGTCTACGGCTTCCCGGCGACCAATCTGGGCGAGCTGTTCACGCTGCCCGATGCCGGCCAGCCGAACGGCACGACGACGCAGTTCCTGATCCCCAATATCGGCGCGGCCGCGCAATATACCGGCCTGTACAGCCGCACGCCGACCGTCACCGTCGGCGACACGCGCAGCGTGTCGGAAGAGGTCAGCGGCGGCTATGCCGAGTTCGACGTCAAGGGCGACATCCTCGGCCTGCGCTATGCCGCCAATGCCGGCATGCGCTATGTCCATACGCTGCAGAAGTCGACCGGCCTGACCTCGACCACCGCCAATGGCGTCACCACCAATACGCCGGTGACGATCGAGCGCAGCTACGACGACTGGCTGCCGGCGATGAACGTCGCGTTCTTCCCGGCCAAGGACGTCATCATCCGCGGCGCGATCGCCAAGGTGATCACCCGGCCGAGCCTGGGCAGCCTGACCCCGGGCGGGTCGGTCGACGGGTTCAACTATCGCGTCAACTTCGGCAATCCGCAGCTCGACCCGTTCCGCGCCACCGCCTTCGATCTGTCGGGCGAATGGTATTTCGCGCCGCAGTCGATCTTCTCGGTCGCGCTGTTCAAGAAGAACATCCAGAGCTTCCCGGTGTCGGCGACGCGCAGCGGCACCTTCGCCTCGACCGGCCTGCCGCTCGGCGTCATCCCGGCGAGTTCGCCGGCGGCGCTCAATCCGGAAGGGCAGCTGTGGCAGATCACCTCGCCGGTCAACGGCACGGGCGCGTCGCTGAAGGGCATAGAGATCGCGCTGCAGTCGACCTTCCGCTTCCTGCCGGGCTTCCTGCGCAACTTCGGCTTCCTCGCCAACGCGACCTTCGTCGATTCGAGCGCGACCTATACGCAGGGCGGGCCGGCGACGACGATCACCCGGCCGGGCGGGGCGTTGGGCGCGCTGCCCAACACGACGCGGACCGAGACGCTCTACGGCCTGTCGAAGCGCGCGTATAACGGCACGCTGTATTACGAGGACAAGCGCTTCTCGGCGCGCGGCTCGGTCAGCTATCGCAGCCCCTATATCGACGGCGCATCGGCGACGGGCAATCTGTTCGAAGGCTATAACGAGACGGTCAACGTCGACGCCTCGTTCCGCTACAAGATCACGCAGAACTTCGAACTGTCGCTGGAAGGCACTAACCTCACCGACAATTATCGCAGCCGGTACACCGACCTGTATGCGAACCGCAATTACGAGTACAACCACTTCGGCCGCACGTTCCTGATGGGCGCGCGCTTCAAGATGTAAGGAACAAGAGGATGCTCGACCGCCGCCAGGCCCTGATCGCGACACTGGCCGCAGGCCTGGCG